>CALGTU010000001.1 GCA_937901465.1 uncultured Clostridia bacterium
CACCGCTCGTCTTACCCTTTGAGCAGGCAGAGCCGCTGGAAACATAGATCTCCTGCTCCTCAAGGGAGTGGAGCATTATCTCGGAGCGGATTCCCACAACAGAGAAGTTTATTATAAACGGAGAACAGATATCTTCTGATGAATTTATTGAAATATCGGGAAGTTTTGCGAGTTTTTCACGAAGATATGCGTTTGTTTCCTTTGCATTGTTTATTGCATTTGAAAGGGCGGGATAATATTCCTTTACAGTTTCCCCGAAAGCTGATATCAAAGGAACAGATTCTGTTCCCGAGCGGATACCTTTTTCCTGTCCGCCACCGAACATTATCGGGAGAAGTCTTACTCCCTTTCTGATAACAAGCGCACCGATTCCTTTTGGGGCATGGATTTTATGTCCCGAAATTGAAATCATATCGGCGGAAAGTTCGGAAAACTTTATCGGGACTTTAAGGAATGCCTGTGCACAATCGGCGTGAGTTATACATTCGGGATAAAGTCTCTTTATAGCTGTATAAGCTTTTTTCAGGGGAAGAATATATCCCGTTTCGTTGTTGACGAGCATACAGGTAACCATAAAGGTGTTGTCGTCAACGGCGGAAACGATATCATCGGGGATAATCTCTCCGTTATGATTGGGAGAAATTCTCACGACCTCATAGCCTTGTTCTTCGAGATAATCGACCGTTCTTGCTACTGAGGGGTGTTCTATCGTTGTTGTTACTATTTTCTTTTTTCTTCTGCCGTAAGTTTTAGCAGAGCCTATTATCGCAAGATTATTACTCTCAGTAGCACCGGATGTGAAAACGACACATTCGGGCTGGGTTGAAAGTGCTGTCGCTATATTCTTTCGGGCTTCTGTTACCAGTTCTTCGGCTAGAAACCCAACTCTATGGAGAGATGACGGATTCCCATAGGTTTCTGTAAGTGCTGAGACTGTCGCCGAAACCGCTTTATCGCAGGGTTTTGTTGTTGCTGCGTTGTCAAGATATGCCTGCATATAAAATTCCTCCCCATAAAAAAGTGCATATATATCATCATTATACTATAAGTATAAATAAAAATCTACTGTTTTTACAAAAAAACTCGTATTTCGCATACAGAAAATTTTTTCTTGATTTTCTGTGCAATATGTGGTATAATGTTCGGGTGATACAAGCAGGCGTGGCGAAATTGGCAGACGCGCTAGTTTCAGGTACTAGTGGTAGCAATACCTTGTGGGTTCAAGTCCCGTCGCCTGCACCAGAAAAGACAGAATACCATTTGGTATTCTGTCTTTTCTTTTGAATAGAGGGACTTGAAGGGGCGAGGTAGTGAATGACAACCCAGTGGGTTGTCAGAGCCGAGCCTGACCGAGCCCGCAGGCGAGAACAAGTCCCGTCGCATTTTGAATTAAGGAAACTCGAAGGGCGAGGTAGTGAATGACAAGCGGAGATAACTGCCGAATTGATACAAACAAAAAGGACAACCTTAATCGGTTGTCCTTTTAATCATCCATAAACATGAAGTATTCGGACTGACGCCCGAGTAACCTTCATTTAACATCCTTTTTCTTTATCGCTTCGTCGATTGCCTTTGCGGCTGTTTTTCCCGCGCCCATAGCGGAAATTACAGTTGCGGCACCTGTTACGGCGTCACCGCCCGCATAAACCCCCTCACGCGATGTAAGTCCCTCTTCAGAAACAACTATTCCGCCACGATTATTAACTTCAAGGCCTTTGGTTGTGTTCTTGATAAGGGGGTTGGGAGATGTTCCTATCGACATAATTACTGTGTCGATATCCATTATAAATTCGCTTCCCTGCTTTTCAACAGGTCTTCTTCTGCCTCTTTCGTCGGGTTCGCCGAGTTCCATTTCGATACATTTCATTCCCGTTACGAAACCGTTTTTCTCGTCCCTTGGATTATCGGGGTTATTGTATCCTAAAATCTCAACGGGGTTTGTGAGGATTTTAAAGATAATTCCCTCTTCTTCTGCGTGTTCTACTTCTTCTTTTCTTGCGGGAAGTTCTTCCATAGATCTGCGATAAACGATATAAACCTTTTCGGCACCGAGTCGAAGAGCGGTTCTTGCTGCGTCCATAGCGACATTTCCGCCACCGACAACGGCAACTTTTCCGCCTGACATAATGGGTGTATCAGAATCCTTTTTATAGGCTTTCATAAGGTTGCTTCTTGTCAAGAATTCATTTGCGGAATAAACTCCCTTAAAGCTTTCGCCAGGGATACCCATAAAGTTGGGAAGTCCCGCTCCAGAGCCTATGAAAACTGCCTCATAACCCATATCAAAAAGTTCGTCTATTGTGAGGGTTTTTCCTATAATGACATTTGTTTCGATATCGACATTATATTTCTTTAATGTTTCAACTTCTTTTGCAACGATACTCTTGGGAAGTCTGAATTCAGGGATACCGTAAACAAGAACTCCGCCTGCTGTATGAAGTGCTTCAAAAACCGTTACTTTATAGCCCTTTTTAGCAAGGTCACCTGCACAGGCAAGTCCTGATGGGCCCGAGCCTACAACAGCTACTTTATGTCCGTTATATTCAGGTGTAACTATTTCTTTTTCACTGTGTGCGTTATGCCAGTCGGCAACGAAGCGTTCGAGTCTTCCGATGCCTACCGACTCGCCTTTTATTCCCCTTACGCACTTTTTCTCGCACTGGTTTTCCTGAGGACAGACTCTTCCACAAACAGCAGGAAGGCTTGACGACATAGAGATGATTTCGTAAGCACCCTCGAAATCGCCCTCTCTCACCTTTGCTATAAAGGCAGGAATATGAATATTTACGGGGCAACCTGAAACGCAGGGCATATTTTTACAATCAAGACAACGCATAGCCTCTTTCATTGCGGTTTCTTCAGAATAACCCAAAGCTACTTCGTCGAAATTATGTGCTCTTACTATGGGGTCCTGAACGGGCATGGGATTTTTATTTGGTGTCATATCAGCCATTTTCTCTGCCTCCCTTGAAAAGATTGCAGGTTTTCTCATAAGCATGATGTTCGAAATCGGAATACATTCTTCCTCTTGACATAGCTTCGTCAAAATCAACTTCATATCCGTTGAAATCAGGGCCGTCGACACAAGCGAATTTTGTCACCTTTTTGCCGTCCTGATTGAGAGTGAGACGGCAACCACCGCACATTCCTGTTCCGTCAATCATAATGGGGTTCATAGAAACTGTTACGGGTGTGCCGTAAGGTCTTGCTGTTTCGACAACGAATTTCATCATAATAACGGGGCCTATGGCTATTATCATATCAAAGTTTTCGCCGTTATCAAGGTATTCTTTAAGAGGTCCTGTAACGTTCCCCTTTTCGCCATATGAGCCATCGTCCGTCATAACGATGAGTTTATCTGAAATATTTCTGAATTCTTCTTCTAAAATAACAAGGTCTTTATTTCTGAAACCGATAATGCTTGTAACCGAAGCGCCGAGTTTTTTGAATTCTTCTGCAACGGGCATAGCGATAGCGCATCCTACACCGCCACCTATAACGCAGACATTCTTTATGCCTTCTGTGTGTGTGGGTGTTCCTAAAGGTCCCGCAAAATCGGTTATATATTCGCCTTCATTTTTAAGGCTGAGTTTTAAGGTTGTTGAGCCGACTGTCTGGAAAATAATCTTTACTGTTCCGTTTTCTTTATCTGTTCCCGCTACTGTAAGGGGAATTCTTTCGCCTTCTTCATCAACTCTGAGTATTATAAACTGGCCTGCTTTTGCCTTATTGGCAACAAGAGGTGCTTCGATTTCCATCTGTGTAACGCTTTTATTAAGAACTTTTTTTGTAGCTATCTTATACATCCCGATTACACTTCCTTTTAAAAGAATTCTTCTTTTTTACAATTCTCTGCTTTTGGCAACAAAATTATGCAAAGGTACAGAACTATAAAAAATTAAAATGTTCCCGATTAAAAAATCCGCCGAGCGTAACAGTCCGGCGGATTTTCTGCTTTCGGTTAAATAAACTTATGCAAGTTCAGCGAAGTACTTGATTGTTCTTACCATCTGGCTTGTGTATGAGTTTTCGTTGTCATACCATGAAACAACCTGAACTTCATAGAGATCGTCAGAGATCTTTGAAACCATTGTCTGTGTAGCATCGAAGAGTGAGCCGTACTTCATGCCGATAACGTCAGAAGAAACGATTTCGTCTGTGTTGTAGCCGAATGATTCTGAAGCAGCAGCCTTCATAGCAGCGTTGATGCCTTCCTTAGTAACGTCAGCACCCTTAACTACAGCTGTAAGGATTGTTGTAGAACCTGTAGGAACGGGAACTCTCTGTGCAGAACCGATGAGCTTGCCGTTGAGTTCAGGAATTACAAGACCGATAGCCTTAGCAGCACCTGTGGAGTTAGGAACGATGTTAGCAGCACC
>CALGTU010000002.1 GCA_937901465.1 uncultured Clostridia bacterium
CACGGAGTTTTGTCTTTATCATCGAAACAGCCTCTTCTCTTTTATGAGGTGGAATTTCTATCGGAACAGCGAGGTCGAAAATAAGATTGATATTTTCATCACCGTCGGTCATTCTGAAATCATGGAATGAGAATTCGGGGTTTACCTCTGATATTACCTTTGCTGTTATTTCACGGAAATGATTTACTCTTTCGTCATTAAGAGAAATAGGGTCAAGATGGATAACGAGTTCTATCTGCATTTCTTCATAGACTCTTTTTTCGAGAAGGTCAATTGTTTCATGCGCCTGAACGATATCAACATCATCAGGAACTTCAACATGAACTGACGCTAAAACTCTTCCGGGGCCGTAATCATGGACTATAAGGTCATGAACACCGACGATTCCCTCGCCCGAAAGGAGAATTGAAAGGAGTTTTTCAACCGTTTCTTTTTCGGGAGATTTTCCGAGTAAAACATCAACGACTTCTTTTGCTATTCCAAAACCTGCATACATTACCATAATCGAAACTATGATACCTACGATACCGTCTAAAAGTGGGAAATTAATGAATTTTCCGATAATTGTTGTTATGATTACGGCACTTGTTGAAAAAACGTCGTTTAAAGAGTCTTTTGATGTTGCTATGAGAATCGAAGAATTGACTTTTTTTCCTAAATATTTATTATATGAATACATCCATACTTTAACAAAAACAGAAAGTGAAAGAAGGATAATTATAGGAAGACTGAACGCTACGGGTTCGGGATTTATGATTTTTCCATATGACGATTTCATAAGTTCGAAACCAACTATCATAATTACAAAAGAAACTATGAGTGATGATATGTATTCAATTCTGCCGTGTCCGAATGGGTGGTCTTTATCGGGACGCATTCCGCTGAGTTTTGAACCAACAAGTGTTACCACCGATGAACCTGTATCTGAAAGGTTATTTACAGAGTCTGAAATAATAGCGATACTGTTCATGAAAATACCCGAAAACAGTTTTACCGCAAAAAGAAAAAGATTACATACAATACCAAGAACTCCGCCCAGAACACCATATCTCACGCGGACTTCTTTATCTTCGGTTTTTTCATAATCCTTTACAAATGTTTTTAAAAGGAATTTTATCATAAATCCCACTCCTTATTATACGAAAAGGCGACATAAAATGCCGCCTTTCAAAGTCAGTTATTTAACCATTGTTCTTTTGCCTTTTTCTATAAGTGGCTTTTCTTTACCGAGAACAGCGTCTTCTGTTACTATTATCTTTGTAACATCCTTATCTGAAGGAACTTCGAACATAACATCCATAAGAATACCTTCAACGATTGAACGCAGTCCTCTTGCACCTGTTTTCTGTTCAAGTGCTTTTTTAGCTATCTGAACAAGAGCGTCTTCTGTTATTTCAAGGTCAATGCCATCAAGTTCAAAGAGCTTTTCATACTGCTTTACAAGAGCGTTTTTAGGCTCTTTAAGAATTCTTACAAGTGCTTCTTCATCAAGTTCATCAAGGACTGTTATAATCGGAAGTCTTCCGACAAGTTCAGGAACAAGACCGAACTTTACAAGGTCCTGTGGAATAACTTTTCTGAAAACATTTGTTTCGTCTTTCTTTGATGATTTAAGGTCTGCACCAAAACCAAGGCTTGATGAATCAGTTCTTTTCTGGATAGCTTTTTCAAGTCCGTCAAACGCACCGCCACAGATAAAGAGAATATTTCTTGTATCAATCTGGATAAATTCCTGATTGGGATGTTTTCTTCCGCCTTGTGGTGGAACATTAGAAACTGTTCCTTCAATAATCTTTAAAAGTGCCTGCTGAACGCCTTCACCCGATACATCTCTTGTTATAGAGGGGTTTTCGGATTTTCTAGCGATTTTATCGATTTCGTCGATATATATAATTCCCTTTTCGGCAGCCTTTACATCAAAATCAGCAGCCTGAATGAGTCTTAAAAGAACGTTTTCAACGTCATCGCCGACATAACCTGCTTCGGTTACTGTTGTAGCGTCAGCGATAGCAAAAGGAACTTCAAGCACGCGAGCAAGTGTCTGTGCGATTAAAGTTTTACCTACGCCTGTAGGTCCTAAAAGGAGAACATTACTCTTCTGGATTTCAACATCTTCGTTTTCATCCGCCGCTGTCATAATTCTTTTATAGTGGTTATAAACAGAAACGGAAAGTGAGATTTTAGCAGCGTCCTGACCGATGATATATTCATCGAGGACTTTTTTGATTTCCTTTGGCTTGAGAAGCTTAGGATTTTTGCCTGATTTCTGTTTTTCCCTGCTTTGTTTATGAGCACGGTGAGGATCGTTCCCCACAAGGATTTCATGGCAATATTCAACACATTCATCACATATGTTTACATCGCCCGCAGAAAAGAGGTTATTTACCTTACCTTCGGTTTTGCCGCAGAAATTACATTTTGATATTTTATTATCCGGCATATTATCCACCTTAGCGACTTGTTATAACCTTATCGATAAGACCGTAAGCGAGAGCTTCTTCTGCTGTCATGATGTTGTCACGGTCTGTATCTGCTTCGATTGTTTCGATGGGCTTGCCTGTATTTTCGGCAAGGATTGAGTTGAGTCTCTGTTTTGTTCTGAGGAGGTGTTCGGTATGGATTTTGATATCAGATGCCTGACCGCTCATTCCACCTCCGCCGATAAGAGGCTGATGTATAAGTATTTCACTATTGGGGAGAGCAATTCTTTTTCCCTTTGCGCCAGCTGAAAGAAGGAACGCGCCCATTGATGCAGCCATACCTATGCAGATTGTTGAAACATCGCATTTGATATAGTTCATTGTATCATAGATAGCGAAACCTGCTGATATTGAACCGCCGGGGCTGTTGATATAAAGACTTATATCCTTTTCGCTGTCCTGTCCTTCGAGATAAAGCAACTGAGCGACAACAAGACTTGCTGTAACATCATTTACCTGATCTGAAAGCATAATGATTCTGTCATTGAGAAGTCTTGAAAAGATGTCGTAAGAACGTTCACCTCTGTTTGTCTGTTCAACGACCATAGGAATGTAACTCATTTATAAACCCTCCCGTTTATCAGTGGTAGAATAAATTCTGTTATTATGAAATAACTGCCTTTTCGCGAACAAGATTGCTTGCCTTTGAAACCTTGATATCCATAGCAAGTGACTTAGCAGGAATTCTTGCCTTAACTACATTCATCTTTACATTGAAAGCGTTGCAGTATGCCTTGTATTCCGCTTCGATTTCTTCTTCAGTTGCTTCGAGGTTTTCAAGTTCTGCAATCTTTTCAAGAGCGAGACGAAGCTTAACTTCCATCTGTGCTCTTTCCATGAATGATTCCTTGAAGCTTTCTCTTGTCATACCCATGTACTGAAGGTAGATGTCAAGATCCATGCCCTGTGATTTTACGCGGTATTCGAAATCAGAAACGAGTTCGTTTGCCTTGTTATCAAACATTTCCTCAGGAATATCAGCTTCCATCTTAGCGATCACTGCATCAAGAAGCATGCTGTCTGCTTCTGATTCTGCGTGCTGTGTTTTTCTTTCTTCAAGCTTTGTCTTGAGATCAGCCTTGAATTCTTCGAGTGATTCGAATTCTGTTGTATCCTTGATGAAATCGTCATCAACTTCAGGAAGTTCCTTAACCTTTACTTCATGGAGCTTGATCTTGAATACTACGGGCTGACCCTTGAGGTCATCAACATGATATGTTTCAGGGAATGTTACATTTACATCGAATTCTTCCCCTGCCTTATGGCCGATAACCTGATCTTCAAATCCGGGAATGAACTGACCCGAACCGAGTTCGAGTTCGTATCCTTCAGCCTTACCGCCTTCGAATGCAACATCATCCTTGAAGCCTTCGAAATCGAGAAGTGCTACATTGCCTGCTTCTGCTGCTTTATCATCAACTGAAACAAGACGAGCGTTTCTGTTCTTGAGAGTTTCGATTTCTGCAGCGATGTCTTCATCGGTTACAGTATTGTCGGGTTTTTTGATTTCTATTCCGAGGTAATCAGAAATCTTTACTTCAGGCTTTGTTACGATAACTGCTGTAAACTTAAGACCTTCTTTACCAACTGATTCGATATCGATCTTTGGGTTTGTTACGATTGTAAGACCGTTTTCTTCAGCAGCAGCTTCAACTTCGCTGGGAACGAGGTAGTCAACAGCGTCCTGATAGAATGCTGCTTCGCCATACATCTTTTCGATCATCTTTCTGGGTGCTTTACCCTTTCTGAAACCGGGAACTGTGATTGATCCCTTTGCCTTAAGATAAGCGGCATTGACAGCCTTTTCAAAATCTTCAGCGCCGATTTCGAATTTGAATTCATACTTGTTGTTTTCTAATTTGTTGTTTGTTATTAAGCTCATTTTAAAATCCTCCATTGCATAAGCAAGATATCTGAAATATTATATCATAGTTAAGAAATAATTTCCATACTATATAAATCGTTTTGACATTTTGCATAAATTACAGTATTTTTTTAGGTGTAAATTGGAGAAAATCACTTGAAATAAATGCAAAATTTATTCCGTCTCTTTCTCCGTTTATGGCATATTTCGAACTTCTGCCGTGGATATGGCCATAATAGCAGTTTTTGACATCATAATCATACATAACCTGAAGAATGTCATAGTTACAGTTTGCGGCAAAAATAGGCGGATAATGAAGAACGACAATAGGTTTTAAGCCTTGTTTTACCGCACATTCTATCGATGCTCTGAGTCTTCCTGCTTCTCTTGCGAGAACTTTCGCATCGGCAGGTTCTTTTGTTTCGTTTACCCAGCCTCTTGTTCCGCAGACGGCATATTCGCCGTAAGGGATACAGTTATTATGAAGAATGGTGAATGTGTCAAGTGAATTTTCACGGAAGAAATCTTCCATTTTTTTGACTGTGCTCCACCAGTAATCATGGTTCCCTTTTATGAGAACTTTTTTTCCGGGAAGTTCGTTTATGAATTTAAAATCCATAAGCGATTCTGAAAGTGTCATTCCCCATGAAGTATCGCCCGCAAGAATTACTGTATCATCGTCTTTAACGGTATTTTTCCAGTTTTCTTTTATTCTTTCGGTATAGTTTTCCCAACCTGCAAAAACTTCCATTGATTTATCGGAGTTCAACGAAAGATGAAGGTCGCCTATAACATAAAGGGACAATAGATTTCCTCCTTTCAAAAAGAATAAGCGGAATATGAAATTATATTCCGCTTAAATGTTTTACATTCCAAGTGTTTTGAGAACAAAATCCTTCATCTGATTACTTTCAACGCTTTCTGAAAAACGGATTTCTTTATCCTTGAGAGAAGCGAGTGCTTCAGGGATTTCATACTGTGAGATTTCATAAAGTCTGTCAACCATAGCGAATTCATCGATTTCGGGCTTTTTACCGTCGATTGCTTCGAGAACGCTTGCACTGAACTTATAGGGGCTTGCTGTTGATGCAATTACTGTTCTTGTTTCATCGCCTGTTGCTGACTTATAATCTTCATAAACCTTAACGGCAACAGCTGTATGTGTATCGAGAGTATATGAATATTTTTCGTATGTTTTCTTGATGGTTTCCTTTGTCTGTTCGTCGTCACAACAACCGCCGTAGAAATCTTCCTTGAGAAGAGCCTTGATATCATCAGAAACTTCGTATTTACCTTCTGATGAAAGTTTGCCGAACCATTCTCTGATTTTAGCATCGTCTTTACCTGTAAGAAGATAGAGAAGTCTTTCAAGGTTGCTTGAAATAAGAATATCCATTGAAGGAGAAATTGTTGTATAGAAATCACGGTTTCTGTCGTAGATACCTGTGTTGATAAAGTCTGTAAGAACCTTATTGCTGTTTGATGCACAGATGAGTTTTGCTATCGGAACACCCATTTTCTTTGCAAAATAAGCAGCGAGGATATTACCGAAGTTACCTGTTGGAACAACAACATTTATCTTATCGCCGAGAGCGATTTCTTCATCAGCGACTAGTGTTGCATAAGCAGAAACATAGTAGATGATCTGTGGAGCAAGTCTTCCCCAGTTGATTGAGTTTGCAGATGAGAACATCATTCCGTTATCATCAAGAATCTTCTTGATTTCATCGTTTGTAAAGATAGCCTTAACGCCGTTCTGTGCATCGTCAAAGTTGCCCTTGATAGCGCAGACAGCAACGTTTTCGCCTTCCTGTGTTGTCATCTGACGTTTCTGCATGGGGCTTACACCCTGTTCGGGATAGAATACCATAATTTGTGTTCCGGGAACATCTTTGAATCCTTCGAGAGCTGCTTTACCTGTATCGCCTGATGTTGCAACAAGGATAACTATTTTCTTATCGCAGTTTATCTTCTTTGCTGATGTTGTTAAAAGATAAGGAAGAATCTGAAGAGCCATATCCTTGAATGCACAAGTAGGACCATGCCAGAGTTCGAGCATATATGTTCCGTCGAAAAGATGAGAAATTTCAGAGATATTTTCTGTTGAGAATTTCTTGTCTGTATATGCGTTATCTGTGCAGTAATGAATTTCTTCATCTGTGAAATCTGTGAGATATTTAGCGAAGATATATGCCGCTCTTTCGTTATATTTCATTGTCGAGAGTTTCTTGATTTCATCAAGTGTTATCGCAGGAATTTCATCGGGGATAAAAAGACCGCCGTCAACTGAAATGCCCTGTGCGATAGCTTCGGCGCTTGTAACTTCGACATTGTTGTTTCTTGTACTTCTGTAAATCATTTAAAAGACTCCTTCCGTCAATCGCTTAAATCAAAAGCGTTGTCTATATAAATTATATCCGATATTCTGTCTTTGTCAAGTTCTACCGAAACGACATCAAAACGTGGTTGAAGGTCACAACCCGTTCTGTAAAGATATTCTTCGGCAGTTTTTATTATAAACTTTTTCTTATTGGGTGTTATCGCTTCGACGCCTTTTACCATACTGCCCTTTTTTCTCGTTTTGACTTCGATAAAAAGAACATAATCGCCTTGTTTTGCGATAATATCAATCTCTCCGCCTTTTATGGTAAAATTTCGGCAGAGAATTTCGCAACCCCTTTGTTCTAAAAGTTCGGCGACTATCTTTTCTCCGGCATAACCGATTTCTTTATTTTTCATTATAAAGTTTCCTCAAAAACGTCTTGCGGTGAACTTCTGAAGGGCCATTTGCAAGAATAAGTTCGGTATGGAGTTTTGTTCCGTAACCCTTATGTTTTTCAAACTGATATTGTGGATATTTTTCAGCAAGAGTTTTCATATATCTGTCTCTTGCAACCTTTGCAAGAATGGAAGCCGCCGCTATTGAAGCAGATGTTCCGTCGCCCTTTACTATTGTTTCAGCTTTGCAAGGAAGTTCGGGCGGGAGTCGGTTTCCGTCTATGAGAGCGAGGTCGGGAGTAAGCCCTAAACCTTCTACCGCTCTTTTCATAGCAAGGTAGGTTGCATTTAAAATATTGAGTTCGTCGATTTCTTCAACAGATGCTGTCGCGATACAATATGCTTTTGCTTTTGCGATTATTTCATCATATAAAAGTTCGCGCTTTTTTTCAGAAAGTTTTTTACTGTCGTTTATTCCTTCGATAACAGTTCCGCTTTCGAAAACAACCGCTGCGGCATAGACATCGCCTGCGAGTGGTCCACGACCTGCTTCATCGACACCGCAAAGGATTATGCTATCATTATTTCTGATATTTTCATCGTATTCAAAAAGAGTCATAATTTTAAGGCTCCTCTAATGTGATTTTGCCGAGTTTTCCGCTTCTGAATTCATCAAGAACAGTTATTGCGGCACGTTCGGTATTTACTTCTCCGCCTGAAATGAGCATTCCTCTTTTTCTTCCTACTTTTTCTAATATTTCATAGCCTTCATCTTCATCTGAAATTTCTATGTTATATCTTGAAATAACTTTATCTTTATAAGAATTTTCACAAAGGAACGAAAGAAGTCTTGACGCTAAAAGTTCGATATCTAAGATATCATCTTTTACCGCACCTGTGAATGCGAGTTTTTCACCGACAAGTTTATCTTCAAATTTAGGCCAGAGTACACCAGGCATATCTAAAAGTTCGATTTCATCGTCAATTTTTACCCACTGTTTTTCTCTTGTAACGCCGGGACGGTCTTCGACTTTGGTCTTTTTGGACTTTGCCATTCGGTTTATGAAAGACGATTTTCCTACATTAGGAATACCGACTATCATAAGGTGTAAAGGTGCACCGATTATACCCTTTGCTTTTCTTTTTTCTAAAAGTTCTTTTAAAACTTCTTTTATCATAGGGACGAAATTTTTAAGCCCCTTGCCGCTGCGACAATCCGCTGCCATAGCATAAATGCCCTGTGACTTATAGAAATTCAACCACTTTTCAGTTGTTTTATCATCAGCTTCATCACACTTATTGAGAAGAACGACACGGGGTTTTCCTGAAATAAGATTATTCAAATCGGGGTTTCTGCTGCTTTGTGGGATACGGGCATCTGTAATCTCAACAACGGCATCGACCATTTTGAGATTCGCGGTTATCATACGGCGTGTTTTCGCCATATGCCCCGGAAACCACTGTATTGATGGGGCTTCATTCATTGCCTACCACTCCTATTTTGGTTATGGGTAATATTCTGAAAATGACTTTTCCGAAAATTTCTTCTTCATCAACAGGTCCTACAAAACGGCTGTCTGATGACTGGTTTCTGTTATCGCCCATAATGAAATATTCTCCCTCGTCGAGAGTTATGGGGTATTCAATATACATCGAACCTGTATATGTCGGTTCGTTGATATATGGTTCGTCTATCTCTACTCCGTCGACATAAACAGCACCTGTTTCATAATCGATGGAAATAGTTTGTCCCGGAGTTGCTATTACTCTTTTGATAATAGGTTCACCGAAAGCTTCTGAATCGACAACTACCACATCGCCGTTATCAAATTTTGTAACGCAGGAGAGGTATATAAGCAAATCTCCCGACTGGCCTATGGAATCATCTCTTCCGACAAATGTAGGATACATTGAAGGACCGTTTACTTCTGATGTTCTGAGGACAAATGTAAACAGAAGAATAATAGTTAAAAACGAAAATAAAAGTGTTTCTATCCACTCGATGAGTTCGTTTAAAATCTTTGATTTTGTTGTTTCATTAGGTTCCATTAAAAGCACCCTCCGATATTAAAAAATAGCAAAAAAGGGACAACACGTTTTGTTATCCCTTTTCTCTTTGAAAGTTAAATTAACGAATTTCTTCCTTAACCTTTGCAGCCTTACCAACACGGTCACGGAGATAGTAGAGCTTAGCTCTTCTTACCTTACCATGTCTTACTACTTCAACCTTGCTGACAACAGGTGAATGAACAGGGAATACTCTTTCAATTCCACAGCCGTGTGCTACACGTCTTACTGTGAATGTTTCAGCGATTCCGCCGTGCTTCTTAGCGATAACTGTTCCTTCGAAAATCTGAATTCTGAACTTATCGCCTTCCTTAATCTTAACATGCACCTTAACTGTGTCACCGATTTCGATAACAGGTGCGTCTGCCTTGAGGCTGCTGTTGCTGATCTGCTTGAGTGCGTCCATTGTTAATTTCCTCCTTGGTTTTCAGACATTCTTGCCTGCCGAACTTCATTCAACGGCGACAGAGGACTATCCGCTTTAATGTCAATAAATATGGCATTAACCCCCGACTCCCGACAAAGTTTTTACACTTCGAAGAAAAGACGGTATTCAAATGCTTTAAAATTATAACATATAAAGACAGAAATTGCAAGTTGTGTTTATACAAAAAATAGTTATAAATCCGTCTTGGTTTTTGTGTGTATTGCACTAAAATTATCCATAACAGATAAAACAAAGAAATATATTCCGCTTATTATAAGCGATGGATTCATCCTGAAACGACTGAATACAAGTATTGAAACCATGGTCAGAACGGGGATTATAACGGTTGTTATCAGATTTAAAACACCAAAAGCACGTGGTCTTTTTTCTGTCAAAAGGAGGAGAATTTCACCGCCGTCAAGTGATTTTATGGGCAATATATTAAAAAAGGCAGTTGCGAGATTTATAACGGAAAACGTTCTGAAACTCTCTCCTTTTACAAAGAAAAAAAGAAGAAACATAATTATATTCATAAAACACCCGCTTATGAGAATAACAAACTCTTTTTTTCTTTCAACAAGAGAATATCCTCTTATTATCTTTATTCCTGCACCATAAAGAATTATTTTTCTTACCCCTGCTCCGAAAAGGAACATTGAAAGAAGATGTCCTGTTTCATGAAGAAAGCATGACAGAAGACTCATAAAGACATATGTTGACGTTTCGGAAAGAGTTAAGAGTGCAATCACTGCAAAAAAACTGAATTTCACAGAAACGATTGTTTTAAGACTTGATTTTATCAGCATATTTTTCACCGATAAATTTATATGCCTTGAAACATCATTCCATTACAGAAAAAGTCATCAGAAAAAACTCCTGATGACTTTTCTTATTATGTTTCGGGAGATTCTTTTTTAATCCTGAACATCACTCTGAATATTCCCGAAAGCACTTTCGGGGTTTTGATAACTACTATTTTCATAAGTAACCCTCCGATTCAGATTATGATACATAATATTCCGAATCGTGAAAAATGTGAGTCAATGTTCCCAATCTTTTATCTGTTTTGCATTATTATACATAGAAACATAGCTCTGATAGCGTGTTTCTGAAATTTCGCCCGATTCTACCGCTTCTTTTACAGCACACCCTTTTTCGCCGATGTGTGCACAATCTTTGAATCTGCATTTATCGGAATATTTTTCAAACTCAATAAAGCATGAGGAAAGTTCATCACATTTTATAATGTCATAGCGGTTTGTGTCAAATGTAGAAAATCCGGGAGTATCGGCAACATATCCTCCACCTTCGAGAGAAAAAAGTTCTACCTGGCGGGTTGTATGACGCCCTCTTCCGAGTTTTTTGCTTATTTCTCCTGTATCGAGTGAGAGAGAGTTATCCATATGGTTTAAAAGAGTTGATTTTCCTGCACCCGAATTACCTGTAAAAGCGCTGAGTTTTCCCGAAAGGATAGATTTGAGTTCATCACAACAGTTTTCTTTGCTATAATCGATAGTAAGAACTTTTATGCCTACCTTTTCATAGATACTGCGGATATAATCACCTTCGGAAAGGTCGATTTTTGTTATCACTATTATCGGTTCGATATTCTTATATTCGCATACAGCGATGAATTTATCGATAATCTCGAAATTGGGCGACGGCTCGCAGGTTGAAACAACAAAGACCATGATATCGAGGTTTGCAAGGGGCGGTCTGATTATAAAATTCTTTCGGGGAAGAATTTCTGAAATAACAACATTATCTTCAAGAAGAACTTCATCGCCTGCTGACGGAGAAATCCCCTTATTGCGAAAAATTCCTCTCGCTTTACATTCAAATATGCCTTCGGGAGTCTTTACAAAGTAAAGACCCCCGACTGCTTTGATTATTATTCCTGTATTTTTGTCAAGGCTCATAATCAATATCCTTTCGCTTCATAGAAAGCAAAATCATCATAAGATACCTGATAGTATTTACCTGTTTCAAAATCCATTGAATATTCTGAAAGTTTTACAGGTGATACTCCGTGAGCGTATCTGATTTCGACAATTACAGTTTTTTGTTCAACACCTGAAATTGTAAGCTGAACACTACTCTTTTCGCTGACTTCATCTACTGCAACTGATGTTACTTCTTCACCGTCAACAAAAGCGGTAAAGGTATATGAACCTTCAGCAGAACGTGGAATAGGAACTGTAAGGTAGTAAGATTTAAGGCTTATTGTACCTGTACTTACTTCAAGGACAATTTCTGTTCCGGGCTGAACAACATCAAGGTAAGGAACTGACTGATTGAGGACTGTTCCTGCTTCTTCTCTTGAATCAACTGTCTGTATCTTTGTCACGAGTTTCTTTTCTGTGAGAAGTTTCTGGGCTTCTTCAATCTTCATACCCTGAAGATCAGGCATGATAATATCTTCCTGTTCAGCACCAAGGCTTACATAGATTGTAAGGGCTGAACCATATTTTACGTTTGTATTTGCGGGAGGATCTGTTTCTATTACAAATCCGGCGGGGACTGTATCATCGATACGGCTTGTTGTGCTTACATAGAAACCGGCGTCTTTAAGAATTGAAATCGCTCTTGTCTGTTCATAATTAGAAACATCGGGAACGGGAATCATTCTTATTCCTCGGCTGATTTTAACCTTGATTTCTCTTCCTGCCTTAACAGATGAACCTTCTGAAATAGGCTGTTCGATAATTACACCAGCAGGGTATTCGGAATATTCTTCCGAAAGTTCGGTTATACGGAAATAAGGATACTGTGACTGTGCCTGTGTTATAGGCATTCCGACTAAATTCGGCATTGTGTAGGTTTCTGTTCCATAAGGAGAAATCATCTTTATAATCATATTTGTTATAAAGAATGCCGCAATGATTACAACCGCCGCTGTTATAGCACCGAGAACGGGAACTATGAGTGAACGTCCGCTTCCACCTCTTCTGCGACGGTCATCATAGTAATCGTCGTCATCATCGTCATCGTCGTCGTAATCGTCATATTCGTCCTCATCATAATCATCATCGTCGTAATCATCATACTGAGGCTTTGGTTTTGCTTTCTGTTTAAACATTTTAGGCACCTTCGACATTATCTTGTTTCTGTCAACCTCAACTGTTCCGCCTTCGGCCGAATTGCCTGAGGAAGCGTTGACAGGTGTGAAAAATCTTGTATTTTCATCGATAGGAGGAGTAAGATATTTATATTCAAATACAATACTCGGATTTCTTTTGAATTCGTCGATATCCTTGATCATTTCAGAAGCTGACTGATAACGCTTGTTCGCATCCTTCTGCATTGCTCTTACAACGATATCTTCAAGTCCTTCGGGGATAGTTTCGTTTATATCCCTAGGATTTCTCGCCTTGCTCTGCATATGCATAAGTGCTACCGAAACAGGATTATCAGCATCAAAGGGTTTCTGGCCTGTGAGCATTTCATAAAGCATTACGCCGACAGAATAGATATCGCTCTTTTCGTCTGTGATATCTCCCCTTGCCTGTTCGGGACTGATATAATGAACAGAACCGATAGCTTTATCAGAAAGAGTTTTTCCCTCTTCTCTTGCAAATCTTGCTATGCCAAAGTCCATGACCTTTATTGTTCCGT
>CALGTU010000003.1 GCA_937901465.1 uncultured Clostridia bacterium
TATTAGCTATTAAGATTAATAAACCAACCAAACCATAAATCCAAGATCTACTATTTACTTTAGCAATATCATAATCAGCATCGTCTATTTCCATACCATAATTATTCTTAATTGCTTTAATCATACTAGTTTTAGTATTATCATCTACCTCAGGGCAATGAAGTTCTATTACTATATCAGTACTCATTGGTACCATATAAGCAATTTCTTCAATATATTTACAAACATCATCAGATAATTCGAATTGCTTATAATCATGTTTCATAAATAAATCATCAACAGTTTCAAGTTCAACAGGAATAACTGCTTTACCATTAACCATATAATTTAAATTAATGTAATTTTCCTCATTATATTTTATTTTACGATTCTTTCGTTTTATAGTTTTCATTCTTCCACCTTATCAATATATTATATAAACATTATATTTACTAAAATTCATATCCAATAATACTCCTAACTACAGAATATGAATTTTTAAGAACTCTCATAGATAAAAATATGATTCCCGATGATGTAACTGTTCAGGTTTTAACGCAGTGTCGTGAACATATCATAAGAAAGACTTTCGATGCCTGTAAAGGTGCACCAAGCGCTATTATCCATTTCTATAATTCAGTAAGCGTTGCACAGCGTGAACAGGTTTTCAAGAAATCAAAGGAAGAAATCAAACAGATAGCGATAGACGGCGCAAAACTTGTCAAGAAACTTGCTTCAGAATATGAGGGCAATTTCAGATTTGAATATTCTCCCGAATCCTTTACAGGAACAGAACCCGAATACGCACTCGAAGTATGTAACGCAGTTCTCGATGTTTTAGAGCCCAGCGAAACAAACAATGTTATAATAAATCTTCCCGTTACTGTTGAAATGAGTATGCCGCATATCTATGCGTCTCAGGTTGAGTATATGAGTGAAAACCTCAAATACAGAGAGTTTGTAACTCTTTCTCTTCACCCACATAACGACAGAGGAACAGGCGTTGCCGATACCGAACTTGCACTTCTCGCAGGTGCCGACAGAGTTGAAGGAACACTCTTCGGAAACGGCGAAAGAACAGGTAATGTTGATATAATAACTCTCGCTATGAATATGTATTCACACGGTGTTGACCCGAAACTCGATCTCTCTGATATGAACTATATCGTTTCCGAATATGAAAAGTGTACCCGTATGCACGTTTACGAAAGAGCACCATACGCAGGCTCACTCGTATTCGCAGCGTTTTCAGGTTCACATCAGGACGCTATTGCAAAGGGAATAAAATACAGACAGAAGAAGAACCTTCATGAATGGAACGTTCCCTATATCCCTATAGACCCTACAGACATAGGCAGAACTTATGATGCCGATGTTATCCGCGTAAATTCACAGTCAGGCAAGGGCGGCATAGGATATATCCTCGAACAGACATTCGGTTATAATCTTCCCGCTAAAATGCGTGAACATTTCAGCTATATGTGTAAAGATATTTCAGACCGTGAACATAAGGAACTCAAACCCGATGAAGTTCATTCAATCTTTATGGAAAATTACCTCAATATCGACGGCGGTATAAAGGTGACTGATTTTGATTTCACACGTGAAAACAACAACGTTAAAATCAGCATAACATTCTCGAAAAACGGAGAAGAAACCGAAATGGAAGCAGAGGGCAACGGTACACTCAGCGCCATAAATAATGCACTCTGCGAGTTCACAGGAAAACAGTATACCTTACAGGTATTCAGTCAGCATAGTATGCAGGGACAGGGCTCACGAAGTGTCGCTGCATCATACATAGGCCTTGAAAGAGAAGACGGTGCTATGTTCTGGGGTGCAGGAACAGACACCGACGTTATCACAGCCAATACAAACGCACTCTTAAGTGCATTCCATAATATGACCAAAGGAGATGTTGAGTAATGGGAATGACTATGACACAGAAAATTCTTGCCGCCCATGCGGGACTTGACAAGGTAGAAGCAGGTCAGCTTATCAGTGCCGACCTTGATATAGTTCTCGGAAACGATATAACAACCCCCGTTGCCGTGAATGAATTCAATAAAGCGGGTTTCAATTCGGTTTTTGATAAAGACAGGGTAGCGATAGTTCTCGACCATTTTGTTCCCAATAAGGATATAAAGGCGGCAGAACAGAGTAAAACCTGCCGTGAATTTGCATGCTCACATTGTGTAAGCCATTTTTACGATGTCGGAAAAATGGGAATAGAACACGCTCTTCTTCCCGAACAGGGAGTTGTAACAGCGGGCGATTGCATTATCGGTGCAGACAGCCACACCTGTACATACGGCGCACTCGGTGCTTTCTCAACGGGAGTAGGTTCAACCGATATGGCAGCAGGAATGGCAACAGGCAAAGCCTGGTTCAAAGTTCCTTCGGCGATAAAATTCAATATAACAGGAAAACTTCCGAAGAATTGCAGCGGTAAAGATGTCATTCTGACAATTATCGGAATGATAGGTGTAGACGGTGCACTCTATAAGAGTATGGAATTTATAGGCGAAGGTGTTAAAAATCTTTCTATGGATGATAGACTTTGTATCTGTAATATGGCGATAGAAGCAGGCGCTAAAAACGGAATTTTCCCCGTTGACGAAATAACAAAGGAATATCTTTCAGGCAGAAGTGAAAGAGAACCAAAGTTTTTCGAAGCAGATGCCGATGCTGAATACGAAAAGACAATTGACATAAATCTTTCCGAGATAGTTCCCGTTGTTGCCTGCCCGCATCTCCCTGAAAATACAAAACCCGCGTCAGAACTTTCTGATATAAAGGTTGACCAGGTTGTAATAGGCTCCTGCACAAACGGCAGACTTGAAGATATGGAAGCGGCATATAACATATTAAAAGGAAAAAAAGTAGCAGACGGAATACGCTGCATCATCATTCCCGGAACAATGCATATTCTGCGTGAATGTGTAGAACGTGGCTGGTATACCGCATTCATCGATGCGGGCGCCGTTGTTTCAACACCAACCTGTGGCCCCTGCCTTGGCGGATATATGGGAATACTCGCTTCGGGTGAAAAGTGTATCGCAACAACAAACCGTAACTTTGTGGGTCGTATGGGACACGTTGACAGTGAGGTTTATCTCGCTTCTCCCCATACAGCCGCAGCAACTGCTTTAACAGGTTATATAACCGAATGTAAGGAGGCTTAAAGGTATGAATACAGAAGGAAAAGTTTTCAAATATCCCGATAATGTCGATACCGATGTAATCATCCCCGCACGTTATCTCAATACTCCCGATGCAAACGAACTCGCTCTTCATTGTATGGAAGATATAGATAAGGATTTTGTGAAGAATGTATCAGAAGGCGATGTTATGGTCGCAGGCTGGAACTTCGGTTGCGGTTCCTCGCGTGAACATGCACCTCTCGTTATAAAAACTTGTGGAACAGGTTGCGTTATAGCCAAAAGCTTTGCAAGAATTTTTTACCGCAATGCAATAAATATCGGACTTCCTATTTTGGAGTGTGAAGAGGCCGCCGAAGAAATAAAGGCAGGCGATAAGGTGAATGTCGATTTTGATACAGGAATAATCAGAAACTTAACAACAGGAAAAGAATATAAAGCACAGCCTTTCCCACCCTTTATCCAGAATATAATAAAGTCCGGCGGACTTTTAAAATCCCTGAAAGAAGGCGAAAACAATGGTTAAGAATATAGCTGTTATCCGTGGCGACGGAATAGGCCCCGAAATTACGGAACAGGCTATAAAGGTGCTGGATAAGGTGGCTGAGCTTTACGGTCACAGCTTTAACTATACCGAGG
>CALGTU010000004.1 GCA_937901465.1 uncultured Clostridia bacterium
AGAAAGTCCTTTTATAAATATAGCTATTCCATCTGCGGCCATACTTACATTTATTTTTCTTGTGTCTATTTCTTTCTGAACGTCTTCATATCTTACTATAGGTCCGGCAACAATTTGTGGAAACAAAGAAACATATGATGAAAAATTGATAAAACTTTTCTGAACTTTTATATTTCTTCTATAAAGGTCTATTGTGTATGACATACTTTGAAATGTAAAGAAAGAAATACCAATGGGAAGATCTACTCTCTGTTCGTTAAGTCCCAGATTAAAAACACTATTTATTGATCTATTAAGTCTTACAACCGGATTTAATATTTCAAGATTAAAAACTGCATTAACAGTATCAATAATAAAATCACTATACTTAAAAACTGCAAGAAGCCCTACATTCATAACAACCGAAACAATAAGACAAATAGTTCTTTTTTTCTGGTTATCATCAAATTTATGCATAAAGATACCAGCAGTATAATCAATAACTGTCGATAATAACATTATAATAACACAAATAGGTTCTCCCCAAGCATAGAATAAAATTCCCGAAACAAATATAATCAGATTTTTTATTTTCATAGGAGATATGAAATACAAAATCAGAACAACAGGAAGAAATATATACATAAATACCAAACTAGAAAAAACCATTTTATTCCCCTCCTTCAAAATCCATTTCAGAAATTATTTTTTTATATTCGTCTAAAGTGAACATAGAATTAAGAATATCAAGCATCCCTGAAACTGACAATAATTCAGGCAATTCAAGATATTTAAGTAGTTTTTTCCTTTTAAAAGATGAATTATCTCCCCCTGAAAATCCATCCTCATATAAATTCATACGGGTAATACTTTCTTTTTGGATATCTCTTTCTGAAAAAACCACCCCTGCTTTCTTTAAAGCATTAATAATTATTTCTCCATCCATTCCCTCAACGCCGAGTTTACCCTCTTTTGAAGCCTTTTCCTTACGGCGTTCTTTACCGAAAATATCAGGTATATAAACATTTATTATATTTCCTTCAACAGAACCCTTAAGATAATTTCTTATTTTAAACCCTGCCGAATCAGAATCTGTTAGAATTATTATTCCTGTTTTTTTTGCATAAGTTCTTATTAAAGACATCTTTTCCTTATCCTTGAAAATAGAAAAACCATTGGTAACAATTATCACTGCATCTATAACCGAACTCAATTTTATTTTATCGTATTTTCCCTCAACAATAATAGCCTGTTGAATGTGTATCAAAATATTCTCAATCCTTTTCAGAAACCATCTGAACAATGGCTTTTTCTAACAATATTCTACCATCAGTTTTGGAAGATTTTAAAGCAGAATCAGTATCCGCAAGAATCTTTATACACTTGCGAAGATGTTTTATATTTATTTTTCTGCAGTCTCTGAAAGCATAATCAACTGCAAATTTCCTGTTCGCCTTATATGAAAAATCAGCAACAACATCAGATGGATGAATTCCTCTTACAACAGCAAGAGATGCTCTGTATAAATCCATAAACGACATAGAAATTGCCGCAAGAACAGCTATTGGTTCTGCTCTCTGATAGAAAAGTTCATCAAGAAGCAATAAAGCCTTCTTTTTATTGAAACTAACCACAGCCTTCGAAAGATCGAAAGCACTGCTATTCACTTGTTTTGAAACAAGCGAATCTATATCTTCTCTTGTTATTTCTCGTCCTTGTGCATAAGAAGTAAGTTTAGCAATCTCTCCTAATATCAACATATTATCTGAAAGACATAGTTCTGCAATATATGCAGCATTAGATGAAGAAATGGAAGATCCATTTTTTTCAACTGTAGCAACAATCTGTTTTGATAATTCAAGAGGAGTTTTTATCGTAAATTCGCATACATCCCCGATTTTCTCAATACAATCCACTATTTTCTTATTTTTCGCAGTAGGAGCTTTTTTGCCACCACATATATCGATAGCAGTATTATAAAAAATAATAACCGTAGTTTCGGGAACATCTTTTAGTATTTTCAGCATAAAATTAATCTCATCAGCAGATAAATCTTCTGCGTTAAGGTCATTTACGGTAATACAAACATATGGTGCAAACATCGGCAATGCCTCAACTGCTTCAGAAAATTCACTTAAGTCAATATCTTTTCCGTTAAATTTGTGGAAATTATAAACAGCATCATCATCTGAAACAAGTTTCTTTATTAGTGTTTTAGTATATAATTCAACAGACATGATATCTTTTCCGTAAAAATAATATAATGATGAATAATTTTTACTTTTAAGTTTTTTATTAAGTTCTGAAACACTCATCTGAGGCATTATAATTTCACCACCTTAATTTTATTTCCGTCTGATACTATTCTGTATCCATATTCCGTTTCATTACCATCCAACAAATATCCGGTACTCACACATTCGGGATATTTTTCAAATAAAGCAACCGAATAATCTTTATTTTCTATATCGGAATTTTCTGCATACACCATTGAAAAATCCTTATAATCTATGTAAATATTATCATTATCCATAATAATGGTATAGTTATCATAATCAAGTATAAGATTATTATTATATGATTCAGGAAAACACCCCATAACCTCAATATCAGGAATTCCTGATTTATCGGATATAAGTATGTTTTCGATATTAACATCATAAAGCGCATCGTTATACGAAGAAATATAATACTGAGGATTTGAAGTTATAATAAGAGTATTAATTTCCTTTTCACCTTTATCAGAAAGATATCTATAAACTGCGTCTTCTTGTTTCTTACCATCCTTGCTGATAACTGTAATGTTATCAGACTTTTCTATAACAACAGAATTATATTTCCCGGTAAATACAGTAACAGAAATATTGTCTTTTGTTGAAATATCAATATAAATATTAGAAACAACAATAAAAGAAACAGAAATAATAGCTGTCAGCATGGTAAACTTCCTGTTTTTAAAAATAAAAAACGACATTGCCACAACTGAAAGCGAAATAAATGTCAAAATAACAAGAGTATCATGTTCAAACGAAACTGTTGAAAACGATATCGATGAAAGAATCTCTGTTATATAAATAACAAATTTACTTATAATTCCACCAACTATAATAAGAGGTGAAGAAATAAACTTTACCCCTGCTGTCAAAACAATTATTATTCCTAGAATAAGAATAATCGAACAAAGAGGAATTAAAAGAAGATTGCTTATAGGAGAAATAATTGATATTTCTCTGAATGTTAAAAGTACAAATGGTAATGTTGTCAGAGAACAAACAGCAGAATATATAAGAACTTTCAATGGTTTATCAATA
>CALGTU010000005.1 GCA_937901465.1 uncultured Clostridia bacterium
AGGTAACAACCCCGAACGTTACTCTCGCAGTAAGAGGAACAACATTCAGAGTAACCTATGATATAGAAACCGAAACAACCTCGGTTGAAGTTATCGAAGGCGTTGTTGCCGTTACATCAGAAGATAAAACCGAAGAACTTACAAACGGTCAGACTGCCGTTATTACAAATGACGGAATTGTAACCGAAGAAGTCAAGGAAAACGAAGAAAACAAAGAAGATGAAGAAATCAAAGAAGAGAAACTTCAGGTAAGAAGAGATGTCTATAAAGCAGACGGAACTATCAGTCAGTATGATACATATGAATATGATTCATACGGCAATAAGATAAAGATAAACAATTATGAAGCAGACGGAACTTTAAGCGGATACCATATACTCACATACGACTCGGACGGAAACGAACTCACAGATGATATATACAACAGCGACGGAACTCCCAGATATTATTATTCATACGAATATGATTCGGATAATAATATGATTAAGTTGTCTGCATATAAAAAAGACAAGACACTTTATTTTTACGCATTATCTGAATATGACGGAAACGGTAACAGAATAAAACAGGAAAATTATCGTTATGACGGATTACTCACCGATTACTATGAATATGAATATGACGGCGATAATAATGTGATAAGATACTCATATTATCATAATGAAGACGGAACTTTCAACCTTATGTCCGACAGCATATATGAACGGAATTCAAAGGGCAAGCCCACAAAGGTAAGCGTTTATAACGGAGAAGGAATTCTTGAAAGTTATTCTGTATATGATTATGACGCAGATGACGATATGATAAAATACACCACTTATGACAAAGACGGAACGCTGGTAAACTATATTACATATGGATATTAAGAATATAAAAAACCTCTCTCTTGATAAAAGAGAGAGGTTTTGCTGTTCCGCTGTGCCTTGTGTTTACGCACAGAAAATTATACGAACAAAAGATATGATTTATTCCGCCATAATTTTTTCTGCGATTTCAGCCGCGGATATAACCATTTTCGGACATAACTCTGTAAAAAGATTTTTTCCGAGAGCGTATGCAGCGCCTTCTTTTGTAGCAATGTCGCACCCCAAGAGTTCTCTGCATATGTAAGAGCCGTTTGCCTTTCTGAATTCTTCCAAAAATTTAACGGTCATTTCGTTTGCCTTCGTTTTGCTTTCGGCGTCGCTTTCATCATAATGACCGAACTTCATTCCTCAAACTGTTCCATATAAAGTTCCAAGAAAAGCAAGATTATAAATGC
>CALGTU010000006.1 GCA_937901465.1 uncultured Clostridia bacterium
CGAGAATATCTTTGAAAACAGATATCAGCATGTTCCCGCACTTACAAAAATGGGAGCCGATATAAAAGTCGAGGGAAAGGTTGCTGTTGTAGAGGGGGTAAAATCTCTTTCGGGAGCGAATGTCTATGCAACCGATCTGAGAGGCGGTGCGGCACTTGTTGTTGCAGCGCTTGGAGCTGAAGGCAGAACAGTAATAGGAAATATCCATCATATCGACAGAGGATATGAAAATATAGAAAAATCATTTTCTCTTTTAGGAGGGAAAATATCAAGGAAGTGAAAAAAGTATGCGTGATAATACAAGAAATGCAAATAATTCGAATAATAACGGAAATGTCCGTAAAAAAAGACGCAGAAGAAAGCAGAATCTTTCTTTGTATTATGCCGCAATATTTTTTCTTGTAATAACAGTAGGAATTATCCTTTCCCTTACAGTTTTCTTCAATATAAAAGAAGTAACCGTAACAGGAAACAGTATATATACAGATAACGACATTATTCTTTCAAGCGGAATAAAAACGGGAGATAATCTTGTAAGACTCAGTTCTTCAAAAACCGAAAAGAAAATAATTTCTTCACTCCCTTATATTGATACAGCAACAATAACCAAAAGATTTCCCGATAAGGTAGAAATAGAGGTTACTCCTTCAAAAGAATTTGCCAATATAAAATATGAATCGGGTTATCTTCTTATAAGCGACAGCGGAAAGATTCTCGCTTATTCTGTAGCACCAAAACCGGAATATCCTGTAATTATCGGATGCGAAAATGAGAATTTTGACCCCGGAAAGCTTGTGACAATAGCAGATGAAGAAAATGAAAAGGCATTCTATTCCCTTATAGAAACAATGATTTCAGAGGGAGTTACAGAAAAAATAACCGAAATAGATATTTCTGACCGCTACAATATAAGCATAGTTTATGACGACAGAATAAGAGTAGAACTCGGAAGTCTTAACGACCTTGCATATAAACTTAAATTTTCGTATATGCTTGTGAATGAGAAAATAAGCATAAATAAAAAAGGAACTCTTTATATGAAGGGGAATAATTCCAACGAAGCTTCATTTGTTGAAGATGTTCCCGAAACAACTCCACACGTAACAACTCCACCCGAAGAAACTTCAGAAGGCGGAGAGGATAGTGTTCCAGAAGAAACAAGCGTTCCTGAGGAAACAACTGTTCCCGAAGAAACCACACCTGAAACCACAACCGCAGCAACAGAACCGCTTCCTCCAGTCGGTATAGTTCCATCGGTATAACGGAAAAAAGTCCTTTGAAAAGCGATTTTCAGGGGGCTTTTTGTTCTTTCAAACTTTTTTTGAAAAAGTCCTTGCAATAAAATTCAAAGTGTGTTATTATAAAGTATAAATGTAGATATATTCTGCAAAAGTTTTAGCAGGAGGAAAGAATAATGGCGATTTTTTCTATTGATAATGAAACAGAGCCTGTCGTAAATATAAAGGTTGTCGGTGTCGGCGGCGGTGGCGGTAACGCCCTTAACTGCATGGTATCGACAGGTATAAAAGATATTGAATACATATCAGTGAATACTGATGCTATGGCACTCAGAAGCTCAAAGGCTACAGCTAAAATCCAGATAGGAACAAAGCTCACAAAGGGTAGAGGTGCAGGAAATAAGCCTGAAGTAGGCGAACGTTCAGCACAGGAAAACCGTGAGGAAATAGCTGCTGCTCTCAAGGGTGCAAATATGGTTTTCATCACAGCAGGTATGGGTGGCGGAACAGGAACAGGTGCTGCTCCCGTTGTTGCTGAAATTGCAAAAGAAATGGAAATTCTTACTGTTGCTGTTGTAACAAAGCCTTTCCTTTTCGAAAGAGAACAGAAAATGAAACAGGCTGAAGCCGGTATTGAAGAGCTTAAAAAGCATGTTGACTCACTTATCGTTATCCCTAACGAAAAGCTTCTTCTCGGAAACGAAAAGCCTCTTACAATGAAAGAAAGCTTCGCACTTGCCGATGATATCCTTAAAACAGGTGTAAAGAGTATTTCTGACCTTATAACAGAAAACGGATTCATCAACCTTGACTTTGCTGACGTTTCTTCAATCATGAAGGATGCCGGCTATGCTCATATGGCAATCGGTCATGGTGCAGGTAAGGATAAGGCTTCAGAAGCTGCAAATGCAGTTATTTCAAGCCCCCTTCTTGAAACATCAATCAGTGGTGCTACAAGAGTTCTTGTAAATATCGTTATGTCTGAAGACGTTCTTTCATCAGATGTTGATACAGCAACAAAACTCATCACAGATGCAGCTGCAGATGGCGCAGAAGTTATCTTCGGTGCTTCATTCAAGGAAGAATTCCATGATGAAATGTTCATAACAGTAGTAGCAGCAGGATTTGACGCTCCCGATGTTATCAAGATTGATAACCCTCTTCTCAATTCAGCTGGGGGAGTTTCAACTGCTGACCTCACACACACAGACGAAATGTTTGATATCTTCAAGATACTTGATAACAAATAAGTATTTATTGCACAAGTTGCATAAAAACGAGCGTGGATTTTCTCCACGCTCGTTTGCACTCTCACTTGAAATGTGAAAAATAATGTGATATAATCATTGTGTAACAGTATAGCCATAAGGTTATAATATTTTGTTTAAAAATGCTGATTTGCACTTTTAACTAACATTCTATATATTTTCAGGAGGTATATTATGGAAAATTCCGGTTTCTTAAAAACGGTAAACTTTGGTGGATTCGATAAGAAGGACGTACTCGCATACGTTGACAGTCTTAACACCAAAATCTATTCTCTTGAAGCAGAACTTCAGGAAGCAAAGGCAAATGGTTCAGGCAATAACAATGGTGAACTTGATGCTCTTCTCGCAAAGGAAAGAGCAGCAGCAAGCGAATTCAAGGCTAAGGTAGATACACTCAACCTCACAATCCAGAGCAATGAAGAAGTAATCAAGGCTAAGGATGAAGAAATCGCAAAGCTCAAGGCTGAAATTGATGAACTCAATGATAAGCTCGCTAACGCTCCTAAGGATAACTTTGAAGCAAGCGCAGCAGATATTTCAAACGTATTTATCGAAGCTCAGAAGTCTGCAAACGCAGTAGTTGCACAGGCTAGAGAAAACGCTAAGAAGATGGAAGCTGACTCAAAGGCTCTCGCAGAAGAAGTTATCAACGATGCTAACACAAAGGCTGCAAGAATTATCTATGATGCAGAACGTGAAAGCGAAGGCGTTAAGGCTATTGCTAATCAGACAAAGGCTCAGGTTAAGGGCGATATCGATCGTCTTCTTGAAAACTTCAATAACCTCAATGCAACAATCGCTAACTTCACAAAGGAAAGCACAACAGCTATCGAAACAGCAAAGGCTACTATCGACGATGCTCAGAAGAACATCGCAGCAGGCACATTCACTTCAGCAGTAAAGTCATATTCATCAGTTCCCAAGGAAGCTCCCGCGAAGGAACCTCCAAAGAAGGCTTCAGTAAACCTTGGCGATCTCGGTGATCTTCTCAACGCAGTTGAAGCTGAGGCTAAAAAGGAAGGCTAATTGATGTCAACCTATAAACTTACGGTTTCACAGCTTCCGCAGTATGCCGAAAAGCTCATAGTAGGAGATAAAGTTCTTCTCAGCGGTGAAATTTTTACTGCTAGAGATGCGGCACATAAGCGTTTCTTCTCTCTTATTGAAGAAAATAATCCTCTTCCTGTTGAGATTAAGAATTCTGTTGTTTATTACGCGGGTCCTACTCCTGCCCCTGAGGGAAGGACGATAGGCTCTTGTGGACCGACAACATCAGGCAGAATGGATAGGTTTGCACCCAAACTTCTTGATATGGGCCTTATCGCTATGATAGGAAAAGGCGAACGTTCGAAAGAAGTGTGCGATGCCGTTGTCAGAAATAAAGCAGTTTATTTCTGTGCTATAGGCGGTGCAGGTGCGCTTGCGGCGGATTGTATAAAATCATGCGATGTTATCGCTTTTGATGACCTTGGATGTGAATCTGTAAAAAAACTGACAATATGCGATTTTCCGCTTGTTGTCGCTAATGATTGCCACGGGGGAGATATATTTTCCGAGGGCAGAAAGAAATATTGCGAATAATTTTTTGATACAGCCTTTGCAATATTGCATTGGCTGTATTTATCTATTATATTGTTTTGGTGTAATTGGATATATTTGGTGTGCGTTTTTTGTCCAAAATAGAAATTATTTTTAATAATTCTTGACAAATTTATGTACAACTGATAAGATAAAGAATGTGAAGATATGTTTTCAGTATCATTAAGGGGTGTATTATGCAGCGTAATTCCGTAGAAGGAGATAGATTTTCATCAATGACGGATGAACAGCTTGTCGCCCTTTGTCACGAGGGAGAGGATTTAATCCCTGTCATAGTTTCAAGATATGCTTATGCAGTAAAAGCAAAAGCGTCTGCTATGCGTGTTGATTTTTCAGAACGTGAAGATATGATGCAGGAAGGCTTTTTAGGGCTTATAAGCGCAGTGAGAGCCTTTAATCCCGAAAGAAACGTTTCTTTTTCTACCTATGCCAACAGATGTATTTTCAATAAAATGATATCTGCTTTGCCTAAAAAAGAAACCGAAATTTTCGATGAACAATCCGATTCTGAACCCGATAATAACACTCCCGAAAGTATTTTTTTTTCAAAGCTTCTTTCAGAAGAGGTTTCAAGGATAATGAATGAAAATTTTTCCGATAAAGAAAGAAAAGTTTTTAAGTTGTTCCTTAAGGGCAAATCATATGAAAGTATAGCTAAAACTATGGGGGTATCTCCAAAAGCTGTTGATAACGCACTTCAGAGAGTAAGAAAAAAACTCCGTCTTGCATTTCATAGCGAAAATTTATAGAAATAAACAGCTTCGGCTGTTTTATATGGCCTAATAGCTTAATTGCAGAGCGTTGTTGTTTTTTTACATCAAAGGTGTCGGTGCAAGTCCGTCTGAGGCAAAAAATATTTTAAGTGAGGGAAACACTATGTACGAAGACAAGACACTTGTATGCAAAGAATGCGGCGCTGAATTTGTGTTCACAGCTGGCGAACAGGAATTCTATGCTGAAAAAGGCTTTGTAAACGAACCCCAGAGATGTAAAGCTTGCCGTGATGCAAGAAAGAACGCTGCTAAGGGCGAAAGAGAAATGTTCACAGCAACATGTGCTGCTTGCGGCGCTGAAGCTAAGGTTCCTTTCAAGCCCCGTGAAGACAGACCTGTATACTGCAGCGAATGTTTTGCTAAGCAGAAAGAACAGGGCTAATTTCTGAAAATTACAGTATCCCGTATCATATGATGCGGGATATTTTTTTGCTTGCATAAACGGATGCGTTGTGGTATAATATTTTTATGAAATTTTTAATCGGAGGAATACTGAAATGGCACAGATAACAAAAGATTCAATTATAGGCGATGTTCTCGATATGAATACAGATACAGCACCTTTCTTTCTTGAAATGGGTATGCATTGTCTCGGTTGCCCCTCAGCAAGAGGAGAATCAATAGCAGAGGCATGCGAAGTTCATGGCGTTAACGCTGATGAACTCGTAGCTAAAATCAATGCATTTTTAGCTGATAAGTAAAATTCTTAAAGGGCGTCTCCTTTGGGGGAGTGCGCCCTTATTTCTGTTTTTTGGAGGATTTTTATGCTTGATGAAAGATTATCTCTTTGTGCTGAGTTTGTAACTCAGGGCGGAAGAGTCTGCGATGTCGGAACAGACCATGCTTATCTTGTTGCACATCTTCTTATAAGCGGAAAATCCGCTTCGGCAATAGCTTGTGATATAGCTGATGGTCCTTTGCTTTCGGCAAAAATGACTATCGAAAAGAATAATCTTTGCGATAGAGCAGAAGTTATAAAATCAGACGGACTTGACAGTATTTCACCCGATGGTATAACAGATGTTGTGATAGCCGGAATGGGTGGAGAACTTATAACAGATATAGTTTTAAGAACAGAATGGTTGAAAAATAATGTTAATCTTGTTTTACAACCTATGACAAAGCCCGAGATTCTCCGTGAATCTCTTATGAAAAACGGATATGAAATCATAAAAGAAGAATGTGCTTCTGATAAAAACCACGCATATACAGTTATCTGTTTTAAATATACAGGAAATTCAAAAGAAAACGTTTCGTTAAAAGAAAAGTGGTTAGGTAAAATTTCGGATAATAAAAATCCTCATAATATAGCCTATGCCGAACTTTTTCTCTCTAAAGAAAATAAAATTATAAACGGAATGAAATTATCAGAAGATACAAAATACATAGAAGAACACGAGAAAACAGCAAAAATTTTTGAAGACTTTCTGAAAGGAAGATAACTATGACAACAGTAGGTCAGATTTACGATATTTTAGATAAATCAGCTCCTTTTAAAAGAGCGGATAAATATGATAATTCGGGTATCCTTGTTGGTGGCAGGGAAGACAGCGTTTCAAAAGTTCTTATCGCTCTTGATATAACAAACGATGTTATTGAAGAGGCAAAAGAAAAGGGTGCTGATCTTATAATTTCTCATCACCCCGTTTTTAATTTCAGATATGAAGAATTCGGTAATATCGATAATAAAACACCTATCTATAACCTTGCGAAATATGGTATTTCCGCAATCTGCACACACACCTGCCTCGATGTTGCAGAAGGCGGAATAAATGATATCATTTTTGATATGCTCAAAGGTCCTTTTTCGCTTAAAGATAATCCCGAAATTTTAGAAGTTGTCGGCGAAGATTATGGCTATGGAAAAATATGCGTTACAGAAAAGGAATTCACACCGAAAGAAACCGCTGAAATGCTCAAAAAAATCTTTGGTTGCACAGTTGTAAAATACTGCCCCGGAAAAGATAAGATAAAGAAAATTGCGTTCTGTTCGGGTGGTGGCGGATCACTTCTTACTCTCGCTTATGAGAAAGGAGCAGACGCTTATATCTGCGGAGATGTCAAGCACGACCGCTGGATAGCTTCAAAGAATCTGGGGATTTCTCTTTTTGATTGCGGACATTATCATACAGAAGTTATAATGGTTGATTATCTTGTTAAACTTCTTTCATCCGAAATTTCAGATACAGAGTTTTTGCCCGCAGAAAACGGAACAGATGTTGTAGAATACGAATTTTAATTTTACGGAGGATTTATGGCACTCGACGGAGCATTTTTATATGCTGTAAAACAAGAACTTTCTTCTCTTATCGGAGGAAGAATAGATAAAATATATCAACCTTCAAGAGATGAAATAATCATCGCTATAAGGTCTGAAGGAAGTACAAAAAAAGTTCTTTTCTCATCGGGAGCGAATTGCGCAAGAGTTCACCTTACAGAAACATCTCCCGAAAATCCTAAAACACCGCCGATGTTCTGTATGCTTATGAGAAAGCATTTGGGCGGCGGAAAACTTCTTTCTATCCGTCAGGACGGTCTTGAAAGAATACTTTATTTTGATTTTGAATGTATGAACGAAATCGGCGATATGGTTAAAGTTACCGTTGCCATAGAAATTATGGGAAGATATTCAAATATCATTCTTATTTCAGGCGAGGGAAGAATTATAGATGCAATAAGAAGAGTAGATGCCGAAATGTCAAGAGAAAGAATGATTCTTCCCGGAATGACATATACTCTTCCTTCAAAGCCCGAAAAGATTTCTTTTCTTTATTCAGAAAAGGAAGAAATCAGAGAAAAACTTTTTTCTTTGCATAATAACGACCTTTCAAAATGTCTTGTTTCTGTTTTTGAAGGAATTTCCCCCTTGTTTGCAAGAGAATGTGTTGACAGAGCGTCAGGCAGAGATCTGACTTTAGAAGAACTTGATGAAAATACATTTGATAAACTCTGTGATTATATCTTTCTGACAAGAGAAAAACTTTTATCAAAAAACTGTGATTTTACAGTTCTTACTGATGAAAATAATAATCTTAAGGATTTCTGTTTCACAGATATAAAACAATATGGAGATCTTATGACATCAAGAACTTTCTCAACAGCAGGAGAAACACTTGATAAATTCTATTTTGAAAGAGATAATTCAAATCGTCTCAAACAGCGTTCTGCCGATATGATAAAATTTCTTTCGAATACATCAGAACGAATTTCAAGAAAACTCGCTCTTCAGCGTGAAGAGCTTAAAGAATGTGATTTAAAAGACGATCTAAGACTTAAAGGCGATCTCATAAACGCTAATATTTATCGTCTCGAAAAAGGACAGAAAAAGGTGATTCTCGAAAACTATTATGATGATAATAAAGAGATTGAAATTTCTCTTGATGAACGCCTTTCTCCTTCTCAGAACGCGCAGAAATATTATTCTGAATACAGAAAGTCTTTAAACGCTGAAAAGAAACTTACAGAACTTATCGAAAAGGGAGAAAAAGAACTTATTTATATCGAAAGCGTTCTTGATTCTCTTATGCGTTCAACAACCGAAAATGAAGTTCTTCTTCTTCGTCAGGAACTTGCCGAACAGGGATATTTAAGACTTAAAGGCGGAAAACAAAAACCGCCTAAAGAACTTCCACCTATGGAATTTTTATCGTCCGATGGTTTCAGAATTCTTGTCGGAAGAAATAATAAACAGAACGATAAACTCACTTTAAAAACAGCGGAAAAAACAGATATATGGCTTCATACAAAAGACATTCCCGGTTCTCATGTAATCATCTGCACAGAGGGGAATGAGGTTTTTGATGAAACAATAACCGAAGCAGCAATTCTTGCGGCTTATCATAGTAAGGGAAAAAGCTCTGCTCAGGTTCCTGTTGATTATGTTGAAGTAAGGTTTGTAAAAAAACCCGCAGGTTCAAAACCCGGTATGGTTATATTTACAAATAACAGAACACTTTATGTCAAGCCTGATGAGGAAATTGTTGAAAAACTTAAAAAGGGGTAAATAAAAATGAGAAAGATGCTTGTAAAACGCTCGTTGGCAATAATTATACTTTGCTCGGTAATTGCAGTGATTGTATTTTTAGCTGTATGCTTCGGACAATCCGATGTATCAAACTATGTTTTCTTTGCAAAATCTTATGAAAAGATGGAAACAGAAAGGAGGCTTCGGGGTGCAACGGCTGCTAGAAAAATTATTCCATACATACTACAAAGACATATACCGTTATCTTTACAGCCTCACCCATGATGCTTCCCTTTCCGAGGATTTAGCCTCCGATGTTTTTTTGGAAGTGGTAAAATCCATTGCCACTTTCCGTGGGGAAGCAGACGTAAAAACATGGATGTTTTCCATAGC
>CALGTU010000007.1 GCA_937901465.1 uncultured Clostridia bacterium
TTCAACCTTGAAATTGCAGATAAGGAATTCATCATCTTCGTAGGTCCATCCGGTTGTGGTAAGTCTACTACACTTCGTATGATCGCTGGTCTTGAAGAAATCTCAGAGGGTGAACTTTACATCGGCGACCGCCTTGTAAACGATATTGCTCCCCGTGATAGAGATATAGCAATGGTTTTCCAGAACTACGCTCTTTATCCTCACATGACAGTTTTCGAAAACATGGCATTCGGTCTTAAGCTCCGTAAGGTTCCTAAGGACGAAATCACAAGAAAGGTAGAAGAAGCTGCAAGAATTCTCGACATCTCACACCTTCTCGACAGAAAGCCCAAGGCTCTCTCAGGTGGACAGAGACAGCGTGTTGCCCTCGGCCGTGCTATCGTTCGTGAACCTCAGGTATTCCTTCTCGACGAACCCCTTTCAAACCTCGATGCTAAGCTCCGTGCTCAGATGAGAACTGAAATTTCAAAGCTTCATAAGAAACTCGGAACAACATTCATCTACGTAACTCATGACCAGACAGAAGCTATGACAATGGGTGACAGAATCGTAGTTATGAAGGACGGTTTCGTTCAGCAGGTTGACTCACCTCAGAACCTCTATGAAAACCCCTGCAACCAGTTCGTTGCCGGCTTCATGGGATCACCTCAGATGAACTTCATCGATGGTTACCTCAGAAAGATCGATGGCAAGTACAACGTTGAATTCGGCTGGAATGAAAGAAAGCAGTCAGGAAAGAAATACTATGTTGAAATTCCTGAAAGCAAGGGCGGAGAAGAAGTTCTCGAAGAATACGTTGATAAGGAAATCATCATCGGTATTCGTCCCGAAAATATCCATGACGAAGAAATGTTCATCTCAGCTGCTAAGACAGGTATCGTAGACGCTGAAGTTGAAATTACAGAACTTATGGGTGCTGAAACATACCTCTACCTCTCAGTTGAAGGTATCAGCCTCACAGCCAGAGTTTCACCTCGTTCAACAGCTCGTCCTCAGGATACAATCAAGGTTGCTCTCGATCCTAACAAGATTCACATCTTCGATAAGGAAACAGAAAAGACAATCATCAACTAATTATGATTTTAAAAACCCTCTCATTTTCGAGAGGGTTTTTTATTTTTTATTCGGGGCATATTTTTCATTTTTTGAAAAATACTATCAATAGAATTCTTTGGAGGTATTTTAAAAAATGAAAGATAGAATTTTCGGAGTTCTGCAAAGAGTCGGGCGTTCGTTTATGCTTCCTATTGCACTATTACCCGTTGCGGGACTTCTTTTGGGAATAGGAAGTTCGTTTACAAACCCCCGTACTTTAGAGGCTTATGGCCTTGACGCTTTTATCTATGAGGGAAGTTTTATCTATACACTTCTTGATATAATGAGCAAAACGGGTAGCGTTGTTTTTGATAATCTTCCGCTTTTGTTTGCCGTCGGAGTTGCTATCGGAATGGCGAAAAACGAGAAAGATGTTGCCGCTTTGTCGGGTGCTATCGGTTATCTCATAATGAACGCTTCTATCTCAACGCTTATAGCGGCAAACGGCGGAGTAGAGGCACTTCCTGTCAACACAACAACAACCGCACTCGGTATAACAACCTTACAGATGGGTGTTTTCGGTGGAATAATAGTAGGCCTTGGAACAGCAGCACTTCATAACAGATTTTATAAGATAAAACTGCCGACAGTTCTCTCCTTTTTCGGCGGAACAAGATTTGTTCCCATTATAACAAGCCTTGTTTATCTTTTAGTCGGAGTTCTTATGTTTTTTGTATGGCCCGTTGTCCAGACAGGCATAGCCGCGCTTGGAAATCTCGTTCTGAATTCGGGATATATCGGAACATGGATTTATGGAATTATCGAAAGAGCACTTATTCCTTTCGGTCTTCATCATGTTTTCTATATGCCTTTCTGGCAGACAGAACTCGGTGGATCTATGGTTATCGACGGAGAAGTAATAAAGGGTGCACAGAATATCTTTTTTGCCGAACTCGCATCAAAATCAACAGAACAGTTTTCTGTTTCGGCAACAAGATTTATGTCGGGAAAATTCCCGTTTATGATTTTCGGACTTCCCGCTGCGGCTTTTGCTATGTATAGGGCGGCTTATCCTTCAAAGAGAAAAATAGCGGGCGGGCTTCTTCTTTCGGCGGCACTTACTTCTATGCTGACAGGGATAACAGAGCCTATCGAGTTCACATTTCTTTTTGTAGCACCTGTTATGTATGCTGTTCACTGCGTTTTAGCGGGACTTTCATATATGCTTATGCATATCTTTAATGTCGGTGTAGGTATGACATTTTCAGGCGGACTTATAGACCTTACTCTTTTCGGAATTTTACAGGGCAACGAAAAAACAAACTGGATATGGATAGTAATAACGGGACTTATATATGCCGTTATCTATTATTTCATATTCTATTTTATGATAAAAAAACTTAATCTTAAAACACCCGGCAGAGAAGAAGAGGGAGAAGAAACAAAACTCTATACAAGAAAAGATATGGAGAAAAAATCTTCAGGCGTTTCAGCACTTATTCTTTCAGGTCTTGGCGGAATCGAAAATATCACAGATATAGATGCCTGTGCAACGCGTCTTCGTGTTACAGTCAAAAATCCGTCGCTTTGTGAAAAGGGAATTTTAACAAAAAGTGGCGCAAAGGGTGTTATCATAAACGGAAACGGAGTTCAGGCAATTTATGGCCCGCAGGTTTCTGTTATAAAATCAGAGCTTATTGATTTTCTCGAAAAGGGAGATCATAAAGCAGTTTCTGATATAATTTCTTCACCCGTAACGGGAAGGGTTATTCCGTTATCCGATGTTCCCGATGAGGCTTTTAAAACCGAGGTTTTAGGAAAAGGCGTTGCCGTTATCCCTTATGATAACAACCTCTATGCAGTAGCTTCGGGAGTGGTTGAAACGGTTGCCGAAACGGGACACGCCATAAGTATCCTCTGTGATAATGGTGCTGAAATACTTCTTCATATCGGAATAGATACAGTTAAACTAAAAGGAAGATATTTTGAAGCAAAGGTTAAAAACGGACAGAAAGTAAGAAAAGGTGACTTTTTAATAACATTCGACAGAGAATCGGCATTAAAAGAGGGCTTTAATATGACAATTCCCGTTATAGTCTGCAACCATGATGAGTTCAGTAAGATAGAAATCATCGGTAAAGGTGATATAGATAACGGCGATGAACTCATGAAAATCTTATAGAAAATCCAAAGAAGTGTGGCTGATTTTCCACACTTCTTTGCTTTTTTTAAAAAATTCACAAAATTTGTCAAAAATGGTGTTGAAATGTAGTAATCTTTGTAGTATAATCTTCGTGAATTATTACTATTTGAGAAAGGAATGACAGTTGTGTCGAAACTTGGTATTGTAAAAAAATATCTAACACATCTATATGAAAAATCGGGGAATTTTAACCGAAGCGGACTTTATATAGCATTTGCTTTGATAGGTTTTTACGCATTTGTTATGTCAATTGTCTGCTTTGTTCAGAAAGCAGTAATGATGGGTGTTGTTAACCTTGCTATAACAACATTTATGGTGCTTACCATTGTTATTTTCGCAAAGATAAAATCAACAAGGGCATTATCAAGATTTGTCGTAATATTCATCTATGCGCTGATGATGTTCTTTATGATAACAGGCGGAGCAGGCGGCGTAAGTATCATGTGGCTTCTCTTTGTTCCTGCAGCGGCAACATATTTCATCAGTCTTTATTATGGCGGATTGCTCAGTATATTACTCGGTATAAGCATTTCTGTATATATGTTTACACCCCTTCATTTCTATGGTTATCCCTATTCAGAACAACAGATTGTCCGTTTCCCGATTATCTACTGGGCGTTTACAATAACATCGCTTATTATTGCCGCAAGAATTGACAACGCCGAAGAAAAACAAAAAGAACTCATAAAGAGTGCTGAACGTTCCAACAGGCTCAAATCAGAGTTTCTTGCAAATATGTCACACGAGATAAGAACCCCCATGAATGCCATTATGGGTATGTGTGAACTTTCAAGAACCGAAGAAATGTCCCAGACAGCAAGGGATAACAACGATAATATCTATACATCAGGCAAAACGCTTATGAACATCATAAACGACCTGTTGGACTTCTCTAAAATCGAATCCGGAAAAATGGAACTTGCATCTTCTCAATACCGACTTTCAGATATTCTTTCAGAAGCTATAAATATGGCTTCTGCCAGAAAGGGAAATAAGAAAATTGAATTTGCGGTTGATTGTGACCCCGATATTCCCGAACATCTTTGCGGTGACCCTGTGAGAATAAGACAGATTATAATAAATCTTCTTACAAACGCAATAAAATACACAAACGAAGGCGGAGTTCTTTTAACAGTAAAATCCAGAAGAGAATCTTATGGAATAAACCTTGTTATATCCGTTAAGGACAGCGGAATAGGCATTAAAAAAGAAGATATGAAAAAGCTTTATGACGCCTATAACAGATTTGATATCGAAAAGACGAATTCCGTTGAGGGAACAGGCCTCGGGCTCCCCATAACAAAACAGCTCGTTGAACTTATGGGCGGTATAATTTCGGTTAAAAGTATATATGGTGAGGGAACAGAATTCAGAGTTGTTATTCCTCAGAAAGTTTCCGATGATAAACCTATTGCTAAATTCAGCAAGAAAAAAGATATAAACATACTTTATTATGAAAAGACGGATAATACCGTTCCCGATTTCATCAGAAATACATATAAGAAGAATTTCGATACCATAATAAAAAGATATAAAGCGAGAAAATATATCTGTGATAGTCTTCGCGATGTTAAAAGAGAAGTCCGTATTTCAGATTATTCGCATGTATTCATAGGACAGAACGAATATCTCGAGGATAAAGCTTATTTCGATGAAATCTCAGAAACACAGAATGTATATGTTCTTGTAGAAAGAGCAGACAGAGTCCAGACATGTGAAACAATAAAGAATATCTATAAACCGCTTGATGTTCACAGCTTTGTAAATATCATTGAGAAAACACAGGAAAAGACCGCAATCAAAACTGTTCCTCAGATTTCATTTACAGCACCCGATGCGAAAGTTCTTGTTGTTGATGATAACGAAGTAAACCTTCTTGTTGCAAGAGGATTTATGAAACGCTATGGCATCAATATCGAAATGGCAACAAGAGGTATAGATGCCGTTGAAATGGTAAAGAAAAAGAAATACGATATCATCTTTATGGACCATCTTATGCCCGGAATGGATGGTATTGAAACCGCTATGGAAATAAGAAAAATCGATAACGATTATGCAAAGTTTATTCCTATAGTTGCACTTACAGCCAACGTTGCCGAAGATGTAAGAAAGATGTTTATGAACAAGGGCTTCAGAGGATTTATGACAAAGCCTATACAATCTGAGGTTTTAAGCGATATTCTTCTTAAAAATCTTCCCGAAGAACTTATCATCAAAAAGGAGGAAACAGTATGAGCAATATAGTTATTTCAGCGGATTGCACCTGTGACCTTCCTGAAAGTCTCGTAGAAAAATACAATATACAGATACTTCCCTTTTATATAAACTACAGGGGAACAAGATTTAAAGACGGCGATGAAGTTACATCAAATTCGCTTGTCGAATATCTTAAAAAACAGGATGAAGTCGTTTCAAGTTCAGCACCCGATATAGAGGAATACCGTGAGTATTTCAAAAGAATATCCGAAAACGGCAAAAAGCAGGTTATTCATATAACAATCGCAAAAAAACTCAGTATTGCGCATAAAAACGCAGTAGACGCCACTAAGGGTATGGAACATATCCATATCGTAGATTCGGGTTCCGCCTCACACGGAATGGGTCTTTTTGTTCTTGCTGCTGCCGATTATGCAAGCCGAATGGGGAATGTTGAAAGTATTACAAAAGAGCTTAAAAAGGTCAAGGGAAAAATAAGTTGCAGCTTTATTTTAAGATCAACATTTCATCTTGCAAACAACAGAAGACTCAATCAGTTTGTTTCAAATATGCTGACATTCTTTAAAATCAGACCGATGATAAGGATTGATAACGATGAACTCCGTGTAAACGGATTATACATAGGCAATCGTGAATCCTATGCGAGAAAATTTGTAAGACATTCTTTAAGATCTAAAAAACATATTTCAGATGATATACTTTTTATCTCGGTAGGCGGTTGTTCAGAAGAAATAACACAAATTGTCTATGATGAAGCGACAAAACAGATCCCCTGGAAAAAAATCTATGTCGCCGATGTTTCATCAACCTGTCTTTGCAACATAGGAGCGCATAGTATAGGGATTATGTTCTGTAAAAAATAGGGTTAAAACAAAAATCCTGCACTTATTTCGTCGTTAAACTCGCTCGAAATACCTATGTATTCCTTCGCTCGTTTGCCTAGAACTAAGTACAGTCTTTTCTGCTTTATAGAAATACAAGCAATCTTTTATCGTTATTACGCAAAAATCCCCTCTCAGAAGAGAGGGGATTTTTATTTTTCTATATCTTTCTCTTGTGATAACTGTTGAAATCAAACTTGATTTCATCGCATATGAATTCGAGCATTTCTTCTGTAGCACCAAGAAGTGAAAGCTTTGTTTCTTCGTCAACTTCCATGGGAATGTCGGCGGGATAACGGCTTTCAATGTAGTATCTGTTGAGTGCAGAACTTTTTTCAAGCCAGTTTTCAAAAGTTCTGTCGGTCATAATAGCCTGTTTACAGAGCCAGGTTAAGTTGTGACCGTCAAAAAGTCTGCGGTTTTTATATAAAAGATACCCTTTGAGTGCTTTTTCAATACATTGCTGACAATGAAACGCCGTTAAACAGTTACAGTTTTTATCCTTAACAAGATGTTTTGCCGCGATATAATCGAGTCTTGCATGATAAAGCCAGTCGTAATAGCGTTTACTGTCTGTTCTGTGTGATGATGATCTACCCATAGAGTTTATCACCGCTTTCATAGACTTTATGTGCGAATGTTCCGTAATCGTCGATGAGTTTTTCCCATACACTCTTGTTGTATACGATAACATCGAAAGGAATTTCGCAGTCTGTTTCCATATAGATTTTTTCTTCGATATCAGAGACTTTCTTTACATCGTTCACAACGATAAGAAGTTTGAATGCGGTAAGTTCTTCTCTTAAATTCTGTTTATATGTTGCGAGATAGATTTCAGCGGGAGAACAAAGCTCTACAACCCTTTCGGCAACATTTTTGATAATTCCGTTGTTTTTCATTTATATCAACGCTCCTTTTTGTTGTGTGCGGAATTTGTATCTCTTCGGCAGAGGTCTGAGATATATCCGAAAAGAAATGTCGCCGCACTGTTGAGGTAAATCGTCGTTTCATTCGTTGAATGACTGTGTTCAAGGTCGAGATGACATTTAGCGGGTGGCGTTCCATATGGGATAAGCCATTGCGAATATTCATCACTTCTGTTTTTATCGGGCCCCGTAACAACCATTCCCGGAATGACATCTGTGTTGTTATCGGCGATAGTAGGTCTGAAATGAGGCTTTTTAACACATTCTTCGCCGTATCCCGTTATATATGAAAGCGAGAGCGGATTATTTCCCAGGATATAGTTTATATGGCCTAAAATTTCGGTCAAGAATTCATCTCTTCCTTCAAGAAGATTTGCCGAGATTACAGTCATTGCATTTGTAAGTATTTTAAGATTGCTACACCACGAATATTCATCGGGAGAGAGTGAAGAACGATATCCGCTGTGTCTTGATGATGAACATATCGTTTCGGCGCGGTGGGTAAGAGCATTTTCAAGGATATTCAGAGTTTCGGAATTTTTTTCGCAATCTGATTTTATATAAGCGAGTGCTCCGAAACCGCCGACATTTCCTATTGTAAATCCCGTTGTGTCAATACTTCCCGAAAGTTCTTCTATCTTATCAGAGAAAGTTTTTTCACCCGTTAAGGCAAAGAGTTCTGACACCGCCCAGAAAATATCGTCATTTAAAAAATCATCGCTGTATTCGGGTGCAACGATGCCGTTGTCGTTTTCGAAAGGAGTATAATCGGGGTTGTTGAGAAGCCAGGCCCATGCCGCCAGCGCTGCGGGACGGAGTTTTTTTATTATTCTCATTCCCATAGGTTCCATTATTCTTGCCGCAAGGGCGGTTACAGCCGCAAAAAGAGCTGTTGCCGACGCTGTTTTTCTGAATATATACTGTTTTTCTTTATCTTCAGATGGCATTACAAGACCCGCATATGAAAGCGAAGAAACTCTGTGATAAACACCGCCGTCCTTATCCTGCATTTTAAGGAGCCATTCAAGTTCATAAAGACATTCTTCGATAATAAGGGGACAGTTTTTTCCCGATTGGGATATGCCGTCTTTATCACCGAAAACTTCAGGGAAGAGCGAATACGCATATAAAAGATGACCGAGAGCCACACACCCCGTTACAACGCATCTTGAATAGTCTCCTGCGTCGTGCCAGCCGCCCGAAACATCAAGCGTTTTTTCTTTATCGTCATAAAAGACCGCGGGTTCGATATGACAAGGCTTTCTTCCGAATTTTCCTGCCCTGTTTCTGTGAAGTGCCGAACCGCAACGGAAGAAATAAAGTGATTTTTTGACATCTTTCAGGAGGTTTTTATATGGTGCTTTCGATATTGTAAAAACAGAAGATTCAGATGAGCCGACTTTTATATAAAATTCTCCCTCTTCGCAGAACTGCGAGAAGTCTGCCGAAAGAACCCTGTCTCCCGATGCGGCGTCATGCATAGCGCCGAGAAGAAGCCCCGAAAACACAGGCTTTGTTTCACCGCGGCGGTATATTCTGAATTTTTTTGCCGAGCCTGAAACCGATGCGATTTTGGGAAGGTCGGTAACATATCCTGCCTGATTTACCGAGATTTTTACAGCCATATTATACCTCCTTTCATAAGTTACTTTTTTCCTCAATTAAATTATATCATAAACCGAAGATAAAATAAAGTATTTATAAAATTTTAACGAAAGAAAAATGTATTGTCAAAACAACCAAACAAAGTCCTTAAAAATGAAGAATATTTTCCTTGATTATTTGCTTTTGTTGTGATATAATCTTAATAATCAATTTTGCAGTATTTACATGCTCTTAAAACTGTTGAAAGGGGATTTTTATTATGGCATTTTTCTATGAAGGCGAATCACATACCTTTAACGAGTATCTTCTCGTTCCCGGTTACTCATCGGCAGAGTGTATCCCTGCTAATGTTAGCCTTAAAACACCCATAACAAAATTCAAGAAGGGCGAAGAACCCGCAATTATGATGAATATTCCTATGACATCAGCTATCATGCAGTCTGTTTCTGATGATAAAATGGCTGTTGCTCTTGCTAAGGAAGGCGGAATTTCATTCATCTATGGCTCACAGACAATCGAAGAAGAAGCTGCTATGGTAGCAAGAGCAAAGAATTATAAAGCAGGTTTTGTTCCTTCTGATTCAAATATCGCTCCTGATGCTACTTTACAGGATATTTTAGACCTTAAAGAAAAAACAGGTCATTCAACAGTTGCGGTTACTACTGACGGAACAGCAAACGGCAAGCTCGTTGGTATTGTTACAAGCAGAGATTACAGAGTAAGCAGAATGTCAACAGACACAAAAGTAAGTGAGTTCATGACTCCCATTGAAAAAATCGTTTCAGCACCCAAGGAAACAACTCTTTCTCAGGCAAACGATATCATCTGGGATAATAAGCTCAACTCACTTCCCATTATAGACGACGAAGGCAAACTTATGTACTGGGTATTCAGAAAAGACTATGCAGAACATAAGGCAAACCCCAACGAACTTTTAGACGACCAGAAGAGATATGTAGTAGGTGCCGGTATCAACACACGTGACTACGAAGAAAGAATTCCCGCTCTTATCGAAGCAGGCGTAGATATTCTCTGTATCGACTCTTCAGAAGGCTATTCAGAATGGCAGAAGAGAGTTCTTCAGTGGGTAAGAGAAAAATACGGCGATACAGTTAAAATCGGTGCAGGTAACGTTGTTGACAGAGAAGGTTTCCGTTTCCTCGCTGAATGCGGTGCTGACTTTGTAAAAATCGGTATCGGTGGCGGTTCAATCTGTATCACAAGAGAAACAAAGGGTATCGGAAGAGGACAGGCAACAGCAGTTATCGAAGTTGCAAAGGCAAGAGATGAATACTACGAAGAAACAGGAATTTATGTTCCTATCTGTTCAGATGGTGGTATCGTTTATGACCACCACATAACACTCGCTCTTGCTATGGGTTCTGATTTCGTTATGCTCGGAAGATACTTCTCACGTTTCGACGAATCACCCACAAACAAGGTTAACGTTAACGGAACATATATGAAGGAATACTGGGGCGAAGGCTCTAACAGAGCAAGAAACTGGCAGAGATACGACCTCGGCGGTGCTAAGAAGCTTTCATTCGAAGAAGGCGTTGACTCTTATGTTCCTTATGCAGGAAGCCTTAAAGATAACGTTGGTCTTACTCTCAGCAAGGTTAAGTCAACAATGTGTAACTGTGGCGCACTCACAATTCCCGAACTTCAGCAGAAAGCAAAACTCACACTCGTTTCTGCAACAAGTATCACAGAAGGCGGCGCACACGACGTTGTTCTTAAGGATAAGAATGTATCACCTATAAAATAAGTTTTTTCGGGCAGGAACTCGTTATCGGGTTCCTGCCCTTTGTTAGTTTTAACCAAATTTTTGATAAAAACATCTATCCTGAGAACAGGGTGTTTTATACTGTAAAATATAGACAATCCCCTTTTTTTAATGTATAATAGGAATGTTAGGGCGAGCTATGCCCATTTTTCAGAGAAAAGAGGTGTGTCATCATTATGAGGAACTTTCTGTCAGACGCGAAAGACTGGATTTTAGGGCTTTTCAGAAGAAGAGAACATTCAATCCTCGTAAGACTTATGGTGCCTATAATGGTGATAATTCTTACTCAGGTTCTTGTATTTATGCTCGTAATGCTCGCAAGCGGTGCGCTTGACTATGTTTACGACAGTTCATACCAGATACTCAACGAAAAAACAACTTTACATACAAACCATATAACAACCGAACTTGTTGAAAAGCGAAAGATAGTTACAAATACAACACCAACCATAAACAGCGTTGTAAGTTCAAAGCTTCTTACTCTCGGAAGAGAAGCCTATGAAATAAAAACAGATAAGGAACTCGGAAACGAAATCCTTACAGGTATCAGCTCAGAACTTTCAACCGTTGCTATGGAAAGCCCCGTAGAAGGAGTTTTCGTTATCCTCAACAACGGCGAAGAAACAGGCGAATATACATCGCTTTATCTTAAGGGAAGAGACCTTAACGGCGGAAACAACCTTCAGATTGTAAAGGGAACAGAAGAAATAATCGAACTCACAGGTGCGAAAAAACAGAATTCATATGCTTTTTCAGACCATTTCACCTTTAACGATAAGGATGCCGAAGAAGCAAAATTCTTCTTCGAACCTTTAGAGGCAGCTATGAGAGGCGACGGAAAAGACTGCGGATACTGGAGTATGCCTTTCCTCATAGAAAACTATATAATCGAATCAATGACATATACCGAACCTCTTGTTGCGGCGGATGGTACTGTTTACGGAGTAATCGGAATAGAATTTATCGAGAGATATTATATACGCTCGATTTTACAGATAGACAGTGAATCATCACTGGATAACGTTGTTTATCTTCTCGCTTCACAGAACGACGAAAAGCTTTCTATAAGAGATTATGAGATTGCTTCATGCAGCCATGAAAGATTCCAGAAACATTATGCAAACACAGGCATTCTCAACCTCGGGGGAGCGGAAGTTCACAGCGATGTTTACCGCATTATGCAGACCGAGGATGAAAACGAAAAAATTTACGGCTCTGTAAAACAGATTCAGCTTTATCCGAATAACTCGTCTTTTGCAACAGACAGATGGTATGTTATAAGCGTTGTTGACGAAGGAACTCTTTTCGGATTTTCGGATTCTCTTATGACAACAGCCGCTTATGCCGTTGTTGTTTCGGTTCTTTTCGGTCTTTTAGGCGTTCTTATCGTTGCAAGACTTGTAACACAGCCTATGACAAAGGTTGTTCGCGAAGTTAACAACCTCGATACAACAAGAAATGTATGGTTTGAAAAGACAAATATCAGAGAAATCGATATGCTTACAACCTCGATAAAGAGTCTTAGTGAAAGAATTGTAAGTTCAACAACAAAACTTTCCCAGATTCTTAACGTTCTCGATATTTCAATCGGTGCTTTCGAATACGACGACACATCAGACCTTGCATATTGCACAGAAGGTTTCTATAACCTTATGGGATGGAATACACTTACATATATCGATGGTTATGTAGGAAAGGAATTCCTTTCAAGAAAGATTGAAGAGATGATTCCCTATGAAACATCGGGTAACGAATCATGGTATCGCATAGAAGATGATTACGGAAATATCCGTTTCGTAAAGTTTACAGTAACAGAACTCGGAACGAGAACACTGGGTGTTGCCGAAGATGTTACAAAGGATGTTCAGGAAAAACGCAAACTCGAATTCGAACGTGACTATGACCTTTTAACAGGCATCTATAACAGAAGAGCGTTCAAGAGAGAGGTTTCGGGCCTTTTCCTTTCAGAAACAGTTGACCTTCGCGTTGCCTGTGTTATGATGATGGACCTTGACAACCTCAAATACATAAACGACACCTATGGCCACGACTATGGCGATGAATACATCAGAAAGTCGGCCGAGATTCTTTCTTCCGCTGAAAAATGGGGCGGAATTGTTGCGAGAATGTCGGGCGACGAATTCTATGTATTCCTCAGCGGATATGATACAAAGGAAGAAATCCGGAATATCATAATGAGAATCAAAAAGGTTTTCAACGCAACAGAAATCGAAATGCCCGATGGCTCAAAGATAAAGCTCCGTGCTTCTGCGGGTATCGCATGGTATCCCGATGACTCAAAGGATTTCGAAGAACTTCTCCGATACGCCGACTTTGCTATGTATACAGTTAAACATAGCGTCAAGGGCGATATCTGTGAATTTGATGGCGAAAAATATCATAAGGACGCTATCCTTCTCAGCGGTAAGGAAGAACTCAACAAGATTATCGAAAGCGAACTTGTCCGCTATGCGTTACAGCCTATTGTTCATGCTAAGAATGGTGAAATCTTTGCTTATGAAGCACTTATGCGTCCTCAGGGCGAAACACTCAAGACTCCGCTTGACGTAATAAGAGTTGCAAGACAGCAGGCTAAAATGTATCAGATTGAAAAACTTACATGGCATAAGAGTATGCAGGCTTATATCAATCAGATTGAAAGCGGAAATATCTCGCCTGATGCAAAACTCTTCCTCAACTCGTTCTCAAGCCAGATTCTTACCGATGAAGACTTCAACGATTACGAACAGCGATATAAAGAATATCTCCCGAATATCGTTATGGAAGTTCTCGAATCTGACGAACTTGATGAAGGATTTGCAAGAAAGAAGAGTGAATATGTAAGAGGCTGGGGCGGTATTATCGCTCTCGACGACTTCGGAACAGGCTATAACGGCGATTATTCACTTATCCTTCTTAATCCTGACCTTGTAAAGATAGATATGAATATGGTAAGAGGCGTTGATACCGACGAAAACAAGCAGGAACTTATCCTCAACCTTATTTCATATGCTAAACGCCAGAATATAAAGATTCTCGCCGAAGGCGTCCAGACCCACGGCGAAATGGTAAAACTTGTTGAATTCGGCGTTGACTATATGCAGGGCAACTACTTCGGTCTTCCTATGTTTGTTCCTTCTCAGGTTAGCGAAACTATCAAACAGGAACTCATAGAAGCGAACAGAAATCTGGGTGCTTAAATTGGTAAGACACGGTTACACAAATATGAACAAATTGTTAAAACGGTCCGAAAATCACGAAAATATTGTACAAAAAGTAGTATTTTTAGTCACCATTTATTAATAATTACAAAATATTTGTTAGTTTTGTCTTATTGTAACAGAAGCCAAAAAATGATATAATTATTTAAAATGTATAAGTGTCTGTAAATTTCAGGCGTTATATACACATATATGGAGGTGCGATTCATTAGATGAAAACTTATATGTACACCGCTAAGGACGCGCAGGGTAATCAGATAAAGGGCAGTACTAACTGTGAAGATTACAATGGCTTTCTTGAGCGTATGCAGGAAAGAGGCTTGTTTGTAATAAACTACAAGGAAGTCGACAGTTCAGAAGCGAAGACAATCAAAAAGTTCAACACAGCAGAACTTGCGTTCGCTTGTCGTCAGCTCAGTGCGATGATGTCAGCAGGTCTTTCGCTCGTTAAGGCACTCGACATCGTTTATCACGAACAGGAAAAAGCAGACGCAAAGCAGGTTTGGCTTGAAGTTTACGAAGAAGTTCAGAAAGGTCAGTCATTCTCAGACGCTTTAAGAATGCAGAGAGGTTCATTCCCTTCATTCCTTATTTCAATGGTAAGTGCCGGTGAATCATCAGGTTCACTCGATACCGTTATGCAGCGAATGTCAGACCATTACGCAAAAGAAAACAGAATGAACAACAAGATCAAGGGATCACTTACATATCCTATCATCCTTCTTGTTCTCGTTCTTGTAATCGGTGTAGTTCTCGTAGTATTCGTACTCCCGATGTTCGTTGAAATGTTCGGCGACTCAGAACTCCCCAAACTCACACAGATACTCATAGGAATAGTAAACGGAACGAAAAAATACTGGTATTTCGTGCTAATAGGCGTTATAGCCATTGTTGCTGCGGTTAAATATGCATTTACACAGCCCGCCGTTCAGGAAGGCTGGGATAAATTCATCATCAAGTGTCCCGCAGTCGGCAAACTCGTTGTTCAGATTTATACAGGCCGTTTCGCAAGAACACTTTCATCACTCTACTCAAGTGGTATCCCCATGGTAGAATGTCTCGAAAGATCATCAGCAATTCTCAATACCTCATACATTGATAGGCTTTTCGCAACTCTTATCGAAGAAGTTAAGCAGGGTGAACCCCTCTCACTTTCACTCCAGAGAACACAGATCTTTGAATCAATGTTCTGTTCGATGGTATTCGTCGGTGAAGAATCAGGTTCGCTTGATGATATCCTCGCTAAAACAGCCGACTACTATGAAGACGAAGCAGATACAGCTCTTCAGAAACTCGCAACATTCATCGAACCTGTTATCATCATCTTCATGGGTCTTATGGTAGGTTTCGTTATGGCGGCTATTCTTCCCGCGATGTATTCATCATACGAAAACATTGCATAAGCGAAATAAGATTTCGTTTTCCCGCATATCATGCGTTAAATAATCAAAAATCTAAAATTTTCAGAGGTGGTAAAAAGTGCTTTCATTCGATATTACGGATAGAAATATCAGGGTAATCAAAGGTACAGAGTCAGGCGGCGGAAAGATCAAGATCCAGTCCTCAACTGACATCAAAATTGAAGAAGGTCTTATTTCAAACGGTTATATCAAGGATATAGCTCAGATGGCAACAATCATCAACTCAGGCCTTAAGCAGAGAAACATCAAGGATAAGGACGCTGTTATCAGTATTTCATCAAACCTTATCGTGTTCAGAGAACTCTATATCCCCAAGGATAAGGCAACAAAGCTCAAAACTGCAGTTCAGCTCGAAATGCAGAGAAACGTAACAGTTAACGATGAACAGTCAATCGCCTATACAGTTATCGGCGACGTTGAAAAAGACGGCAAGACAATGACAAAGGTTCTTGCTAACGCAGTTCCTAAGAACGTTGTTGAATGTTACAGAAGAGTATTCTCAATGCTCAACATTCAGCTCAAGTCAGTTTCAGTTTCATGTAACTGTATTTCAAGAGTTCTTCTTTCTGACGGAAACGTTTCATCAAAGATGCCTCTTTTCCTCGTTCAGATTGACCCCAACTTCATCAACATCAACGTTTTTGAACATGGTCAGCTTTCATTCTCACGTTTCGCATCAATTTCACCCGATGACTATGATGACAAGAGCGACTATGTATTCCAGGCTGTAACTGAAAACCTCTACAGAATGTTCCAGTTCCAGCGTTCAAGAAGCGGTGAAAACGTTTCTGACGTTGTTTTCTATGGTGACACATCAGAATTCATCAGACTCACAAACTCACTCGAACAGATGGACGTTAAGGCATCACTCCTTAAAGTTCCTCCTATGCTCAGTGGTTATGAAAACCTTGAATTCTCACTTTACGCAAACGCAATCGGTGCTATGTATCATCGTCCTAAGGAAGATGAAACTTCTAACCTTCTTACAACTGATGCTTCAATGGGTCAGTCAGCAGACGGCGGCACAAAATCAGCAAAGGCACAGAAGAAGGACGTTACAGCAGGTCAGGTTCTCGGAACACTCTTCGGCGGTCTCTTCGCAGGTGCGGTTGTAATCGGTGCTGCATGGGCAATCATCAGCCCTGTTATGACAGGTATGAAGGAAAAGGAAATCAAGAGAATCAACTCATGGATCGAATCTGTTCAGCCCGAACTTGCTGAAATCGATAAGAGACAGGCAATGATCGATAAGCTTGATGTATTCAGAGGTAAGGTTGATATAGCAAAGACAGGCGTTCAGTCTTATCCTATATTCAATACAGAAGTATTTGTAAAGATTCTTGAATGTTCAGATGGTGTTACACTTCAGACATTCGCATTCTCAAAAGATGGTTCTATCGAACTCGGATATGTTGCTGATTCAACTTCTATGCCTTCAATCGTAGCAGGCAGATTCGTTGAACAGGATTTCTTCGATAACGTTACATACGATGGATACTCATCTCAGGAAGAAGACGAAGAAGATAAGGGAATGTATATCGGCGAAGAAGATCCCAATGCAGAAAAAGCTCCGCTTGTTGTTGTCGATCCCATTACAGGTGAAGAAACAATAATCGAAGCAGTTGCCAGTGAAGAACCTGCTTCATTCAAAATCTATCTCCAGTTAAGAGGCAAACTTCAGGAAGAAGCTATGAAAGGCGGTGAGAACTAATGAAAATGTCTTACAGAGATAAGTGCATACTCGTAGCACTCGTATTTATCATCACAGTTCTCGTCGGAGGACTTACAATCATCAAGTCATCAGTTGAAAAGCTTCAGGCAACAACAATCACACATAAGCAGAAAAAACAGGAAGAAGCAGATGTAAAGGCTAAGCTTGCTACAAAGGGCGACCTTGAAAAGCAGATTGACGATACATATAAGGAACTCAAGAAGGAAAGCGAATACTTCCTTCCCGAAATGAAAACATACCAGATTGACCAGTATGTTTCAGCATTCTTTGCAGGTAGCGAAGAAGAAGGCGACGAAGGCCTTGTAATAAAGACATTATCAATTTCAGAAGCAGCTGCTGAAGATATTGAATACTATGCATATGAACTCTTCCATGTTGAATACGAACTCGGAACAGCTACAGACCTTAACGAAGCAAGACTTCACGCAATGAAGGGTAACACAGAATATGCAGTTACAACTTCAGAACCCGAACAGCTCGTTGTTTCTATCGCTTCAGTAGGTGTTAAGGGCGATGATTTCGGCAAATACCTCAAGGTATGTGATAAGATCGAAGATGACAACAAGTCTATCGTTCTCAGATCTCTCGCTAAAGAAGGCGGCAGCGGAGGAGATAAGGAATCAGAAGATACATTCACAATCTATGTATACCAGCTTTCTGATATCCAGAAGCCTAAATATTAATAGCAAATGACCTTACCCCGCCGAAGAAAATTCGGTCGGGGCGGTCTTGCCTAATAAAAAAACACATACAAATCAAGTTCTATGAAAGGAGTAAACCACAATGGTTAAGCACAAAAAAGCCTTAAAGGGTGCAAAGGGCTCGGCATTGTTCATGGTAATCTGTATCATGGCTATTCTTATGGTAGTCGCAATTACCGCTATGGCTATGGTAAGCCTTGCTCATGCAAGATCACTCCAGAACTATACAGCAAGCCAGAGTTATGTTACTGCAATAAATACTCTTGATATGATTTTTGAAGCAACCGACAATACAGGGGCGGCTAAAAACTATGGTCAGCATGATCTTGCTTCTAAGGCAGATAAACTTGCGATTTCAGAACCGATGAGAGATGCTATCATAGAATTCAGCGACGGAACTGATAATGACGGCAATGGTGAAACAGGCGTAACTTACGGTAAGGTTTCAATCAGCGGAGATCTTCTTGCATCAGGCACTGACGGAGAAATAAAGTTCCTTCCTTTTGATGCATCAGACCCCGATAACAACATCAAATACGAAGTTCTTCCTGACCCCAACCCCGGCATGTCTGCAAGCGGCTCATATCTTAAAGCGAGCGTTATAGCAGGATCAAATACTATATCAACTGACCCTAATAAAGAAATTTATTACGGTAAAGTCATGGCAGGAGATGCCGGAACAGATGAAGAATTTGCATTTGCCCGTGTAAAAGTTACAGTAAAAGTTCAGTCAGGTTCTGGCGATACAGCTCAGATAAGAACAGTTTCAAGAATTTCAGAAGTCCGTGTATTCAGTAAACAATCCGGTGGCGGTGGCGGTTCGAACCTCGGCGGAAGATTTACTCAGGCGGTTAAAACAATGGGTAAATACACCAGCGGTACAGGTATGAACGTTATCGGTGGTCTCAGTTCTTTCGGCGGTGGCGGCTCATTCGCAGGCCTTAAGGGAAATACATCATCAGTTTATATCAACGGTGATTTCAGCCCTAAGGATTCAGGTCATGACGGTACAATGGATATCGGTGCAGGCCAGCAGATTACAATCAACGGTAAATTTACAGTTGATAACAACTTCAAATTCAATTCAACATACGACCCAACAACAGATTCAGGCGACAAGCCTTTCCTCTATTGTGAAGAAATCGACTGGTCAAACAGTAATATTCCTTCGGGAGAAATGGATATCCTCACAAAGAACGGCGGTAAATACGGAAGAGACGATAACACAATCTCAGGAAACGTTCTCAGCGGCGGCGACCTTGAACTCGTTGGTAATAACCTTAATATCACAGGAAATGTTTTCGTTGACGGTGACGTAAATATCTTACAGAGTGTAAAGGGATCAGGAACAATCTATTACACAGGTTCTATCAACAAAACAGCAGCTGAAGTAGGAGGACTTACACTTGTAAAGCTTCCTGAAGGAACAAAATTTGATATCACTAACCCTGCTGTTGGTGAAAACGGCGAATTTGTTGTTACAACACCTACAACACCTACAAAAACATACAACGTTTCAACAAATCAGTCTGTATTCGGTGAATATTTCGAAGGCGGAGATGTAACAACCGGTAATATCGTTTCTGCTCAGACAAAACCTGACGTTGTTGACGAAGAAATTCTTTCCGATTCAACAGGTATTATCTATATCGACGCTCCCAAGAATATATATGACAGCGAAGAAGATGCATACACAGTTTATCTCCCCGCAGGCGATTACACCAATATGGAAATCGTAATCAGAGGCGGCGGTAATGTTAAGATTTATCAGGACGGCGATGTTAACCTTACAAGCTGTAAAGTATGGTCAGAATTCGTTAAGGAAAAGGTTGAAAACGGTGAAACAATCGATATGAGAACACTTGCCGACGACCCTGATTATTCAGTTATCAACTGGGAAGTTGCAGCAGGTGCAAAGCTCGATATCGGTCATACAGGCGGAGAAGGAACATTCCTCAACGCTTATATCTATGGACCTGACGCAGGTATCATGCAGACAGAATCAGGAACACCAAATGGCCCTGAAGTTACTGTTATCGACGAATTCGGCAGAACTCAGAAAATGAAGACATGGCTTATGGGTGCCGTTGTAGGTAACGACATCACAATGTCAGACGGTGGTCCCGGTATCATCTTCATCAACCCCAACGGAACAGGCAGCGGTAATAACAACAACCCCAACCCCAATCCTATCAACAGCCAAGATACAACAGTCAATACTTCAAACAATGCTGTTGTAACTTATACAAACAGATAAGGAGGTAAAGCATTATGATTAAAAGAAAAAAATTAGAAGGCTTTACACTCGTTGAAATTATAGTTGCTCTCGCAGTATTCGCAATTATGTCTCTCGTTGTTGCGCTCATCATCCAGATGTCAAGCACAATTATAAGAGAAAGTCAGAATACAACAATGAAATCCAATATTCATGCGAATATTCAGAGTAAGATAATTGCTTCTACCGACGGAGATATAGCTTATGATACAGTTGATAAGAACGGAACAATATCTCTTAATGGTCAGACTCTCGATAGTGTTTGTGTAATTGAAATCGAAGGCAAGCAGTCTTATGCTGACAGCCCCGATGACAAATTTTATAAAACCGCACCAAACATCAAAGTGTTCTGTCCGGAATAAGTGGAGGTAAGAGGTTATGAAAAAATTTATGAAAAAAGCGGTAAAAGGGTTTACACTCGTTGAACTCATCATAGCAATAGCTCTTATGTCTGTTCTTATGGTAATGGTAGGTCTTATCATGAAGCCTATCTCACAGGTTTTCGCTGATACAACAAGCTATACCGAAGATCGTTATGTTATGGACGGTATCGGTCAGTTCCTTGATGAAAACCTCAAATATGCCGATAATATTCTTGTTGTATATAATAAAGAATATTATCCTATCCAGAATCCAACGTCAGATTATGAAGTAAGTGATGATGGAAATATAGAATCAAAATTAAATGTTGATTACCCCCTGATGACAGATGCTGAAAAGGAAGCTTACTGCAAGAGAATTCAGGCTATAGCTATCATCAATGATGTTGATCCTTTTGGTGCAGGTGGACTTGGTCAGGAATATAAAAACGAACACTTCATAAACAACAGTGGCGATAAGCAGCTGGGAAGAATCTATAAATCAGCATATATTCCCAGCAAGGGCGAAAGAGATACATGGCTCGTAGGCGGCGAGGCTTTCTATGGTGAAGGTTCATATTTCATCAATCTTGAAGGCACAGAAGAAGACGGCACTAACGATGGCAATGATCATTTTGCTTCAAAATTCCCATATGACGCCAATGGCGACGGTAGTATCGATGCTTCTGAATACACAATTTACGGATTGAAGTATACAATCTATTCACTCAATCCCAAGGAATATTCAAGATCGGATTATGCAACAAATCTTGCAGCAATCGCAACTTTCAAAGGCAAGACAAGAGAAGAAATGAAAACATCTGCAAACAATGATCTTATTCAGAACTATGCAGAAAAGTTCATCGCTTTCAAAAACAAGCCCTTTGATAATCAGAAACTCGGTGTAAAATCTCCCGCAAATGCTGATATAGGAAGAGATATTACTACTGAAGCAGAAAATGTAAACAACGATCCTGCTTTCCCTTCTGGAGCAGACCCGATAATAGGAGTTCCTGCTACTCCGGGATACAACATCTATATCTACTACACAGTTCCCGAATAATCGGTAAGAACTGATTCAGACAAAATAACAAAGGCAGTCGAGTTTACTGCCCGACTGCCTTTGTAAAATTTTGTGTTTTTAAAAATCTTAATGAGGTTTTAAAAGCATAAGATACCAGTTAAACATTTCTGTCCCGAACATCGCTCCGAAATAGAGTCCTATACAGAGCCAGGGGCCGAAAGCAAATTTGGAATTTTTCGTTGCAAACTTTATGATTATTCCTGCTATTGCGGCTGTTATAATTCCTATGAATGCCGAAGCGATAACCGCTTTATATCCGAGGAAAGCACCCGCACAAGCCATGAGAATAACATCTCCCATTCCGATTCCCTTTGTTACAAGCGCGATGATAAGGAAAGGAACGCTTATAACGGCAATGCCTATAAGTCTTTCAATCAAAGTCGCTGAATCAGGGATAAAGAGAAATGCGGGAATGGCGAGTATACCAACCGCTAAAAGTTCAACGATCATCATTTCCTGTGTGTCCCAATCGGTGAAACCGATAACGACAAGAAGTGAAAAGTAAATCATATTTATAAAGAATCCCGCAGAGATACCAAATCTTAAAAGTGCGGTTACGGCGATTATCCCCGTAAGACTTTCGACAAGAGCATATCTGCCCGATATCTTTTCCTTGCAGCCACGGCATTTTCCGCCGAGGATAACCCAACTGAGTATCGGTATTAAGTCATACCACTTAATCGGTTCGCCGCAAGTCATACAATGAGAACTTTTCTTTACAAGTGATTCACCCAGAGGAATTCTTATTATACATACATTTAAAAAGCTGCCGATACAGGCACCGAAGATAAATGTCATCATAATAATTATAACTGAAATAATCGGTGAATCGAATAAGTAATCAGGTCTTAAAATATAATACTGACCTTGAGAAAGAAGCATTTCGCAATCCCCCTAAAAAATTAATTTAAACTAATTCTACCATAAAATAATATGAATTTCAAGAATACCTTGCAAAAGTCCGAAATGCAAGGGGACTTTTGGAGGGTATCCTCAAAGAAATATCACGACGGAGGGCTATTTATGAAAAACATTCCTGTTGGACAATATATGGTGCAGAAGGGTCTTATCACTGATGAACAGTTACAGACTGTTCTTGCTGCACAGAAAGAAAACCGTACACCCGGTAAATTCTTCGGTGACTATGTAATCGAACTTGGTTATGTTACAGACGTTGAATTTGCTAAGGTTCTCGCTGAAAGAATGGGCGTTGAATTCGTTGACCTTTCAGAATACAAAATCAATCCCGAAGCTGTTAAGAAGGTTCCCGAATCACTCGCTAAAAAACATACAATTATCGCTATCAATATTCAGGGTAGAAGACTTACAGTTGCTACTAACGACCCCGTTAACTTCTACATCTTCGAAGATGTTAAGGTTATCACAGGTATGGACGTTATCCCCGTTCTTGCTACTAAGGACCAGATAACAAAGGCAATCGGCAGAAACTACTCAATGCAGAACGTTGACTCAGTTCTCGACAGCGTTTCAAACCAGTTTATCTCAGAAGAAGATATCGCTGCTGTTGAAGAAGCAGATATGGCAGAACGTGTTGACAACGCTCCTATCGTTAAGCTCGCAACAACAATCGTTGAAAACGCATTCAGAATGGGTGCATCAGACATTCATATCGAGCCCTTCAAGAACTATACAAGAATCAGAGTCAGAGTCGACGGCGAACTTGTTGAAATGATGCAGGTTTCAAACGTTGTACATAACTCTCTCTCAACTCGTGTTAAGATTATTTCAGGAATGAACATCGCTGAAAAGCGTATCCCTCAGGACGGTCGTTTCACACAGGTAGTTGACGGCGTTACACTCGACGTCCGTGTATCTTCACTCCCCATGGTTGCCGGCGAAAAGATCGTTATCCGTATCCTTTCTACAGGTGACGTTTCTGTAAGAAAGATTACAGACCTTGGTATGACAGACTACAACTATGTAATGTTTGAAAAGATGATCACTTGTCCTCACGGCGTTATCCTCGTTACAGGACCTACAGGATCAGGTAAATCTACAACACTTTACGCTGCTCTCGGCGAACTCGCTAAACCTAACGTTAACGTAGTTACCGTTGAAGACCCTGTCGAAAAGAATATCGACGGCGTTAACCAGTGTCAGGTTAACACAAAGGCAGGTATGACATTCGCAGCTGCTCTTCGTTCTATCCTCCGTCAGGACCCCGATATCGTTATGATCGGTGAAATGCGTGATACCGAAACAGCAGAAATCGGTATCAGAGCGGCTATCACAGGACACCTTGTTCTTTCAACACTCCATACAAACGACGCTGCATCAACAATCATCCGTCTTTGTGACATGGGTATCGCATCATACATGGTTGCTACATCACTTATCGGTGTTATCGCACAGCGACTTGTTAAGATCCTTTGCCCCGAATGTAAGAAGATGAGAATGTCTGACGCAAGAGAAAATGATCTTTTAGGTATTCAGAGCTCTGTTCCTATATATGAACCCTGCGGCTGTTCAAAGTGTAACAACACAGGTTACGCAGGACGTACTGCTATTCACGAAATCATCATGTGTGACGGTGAACTCTCAACACTTATCGCAAACGATGGTACAGTTGAACAGATCGCTGCAATGGCTAAAACAAAGGGAACACGTCTTCTCCGTGACAACGTTGCTGAACTCGTTATGCAGGGTACAACATCAGTTGATGAACTCATTAAGACAACATTCTCTATCTAATTCTAATGCTAACTAAATCCCTTATGAAAGGAAGTAGAACCCAGTATGCAGACTATAAACATTGACGCTTTGCTCGACGAGGTTAGAAACCTTGGCTGCTCAGACCTTCACTTCACAACAAATATTCCCCCTGTTGTAAGACTTCATGGTTCTCTCCGTAAGCTCAGTGCTTATGAAGAAATGACAAACGAATCCATTATGGCGATTGCCGCTCAGATGACAAACAGCCGTCAGCTCGAAAGTATCAAGGCTTTCATCGACACTGACTTCTCTTATGTTACAAAAGCGGGATTCCGTCATCGTGTAAACGTATATCACCAGAGAGGACAGGCGGGTATCGCTATCCGTCTTCTCAGAAACGATATCCCTACTCTTAAGGATCTTAACCTTCCTCCCGTTGTTGCTGATTTCGTTATGCGTCCTCGAGGACTCATACTCGTTACAGGACCTACAGGTTCAGGTAAATCTACATCACTCGCTGCTATGATCGACTATGTTAACGAACACAGAAGTGCACACGTTATCACAATCGAAGACCCTATCGAATATGTTCACGAACATAAGAGATGTATGATCAACCAGCGTGAAGTCGGTGCCGACGTTGACTCATTCGCAGGTGCACTCCGTGCCGCACTCCGTGAAGACCCCGACGTTATCCTCGTAGGAGAAATGCGTGACTTTGAAACAATCACAGCCGCAGTAACCGCCGCCGAAACAGGACACCTCGTTATGTCAACACTTCATACAACATCAGCAGCGGATACAGTTAACCGTATCATCGACGTTTTCCCGGCACACCAGCAGTCACAGATCAGAACTCAGCTTGCTGCAACACTCGTTGGTATCATGACACAGACTCTCGTTCCTACATCAGACGGAGAAGGACGAGTTGCCGCAACAGAAATCCTTTCATGTACAGACGCTATCGCAGCGATGGTTCGTGATGGTAAGACTCATATGATTCCTTCAGCTATCCAGACAGGTAAGGCTCAGGGTATGATGTGTCTCGACCAGTGTCTTGCTAAGCTCGTTAACGACGGAACAATCACAATCGACAGCGCTATCGAAAGATGTGCAAGCCGTGTTGACCTTCAGAGATTTATGGGCAACCGTTTCGACCTTTAATACATACTATTATAATAGGTATATATACGCCCTTCTCTTTCGGGGGAGGGTGTATAAAAACCGCCTTCGGTTACATCTGAGTTACACCTTTGGTTTATAAATTGTGAACAAGAGTTGTATAATTTGACGGAAAACTTTTCCTAAAAGGCGGTTTTAAAGAAAAAATGAACAAATTTAAGATTTTGTTCAAAATTTTTTAAAAAAACTATTGACAATATGTGAATGACTGAGTATAATTAAGTTACAGTCAGGAACTAACCGATAGTTCAAAAATATTATGGACTTGGAGGGCACTTGAAATGAAGTCAATACGCAAGTCGGCTAAAGGCTTTACCTTTGTCGAACTCATAGTTGTAATGGCTATAATTGCCGTTCTGACTGCAACACTCGTAATGGCGGTCGGTGCATTTTTAAGAGATAAAAAGTATGACGACGCCAACGCAAAGGCTGAAACAATTTACAGAGCGCTTCAGATAAAGCTCAATCAGTATGATGCCGAATGTCATATGACAGACATTGATAACGGTGCACAAACTACAGTTGAAGGCATCGGCGGTGTCAACAGAGGCGGAATATCCAGCAGTGGTGGACCATATATCTACATCGGATACTTCGGTAACACTACAAAGATTAAGGATGGCCTTGATTACGACAGCGACGGCGACACTAATGAAATAATCAATATCGGCGCATGCAGTAAGGTATATGACGGATCAGGTTCTCCTATTCTTACTACTTATGCATATGATACAAGAGGATATATTCCTGATTTCGATATGGGCGATATAATCAGAACACTTTATATCAAGCGCAGTGAAGAAGCTGTTGATTGGGTGCCTTCTTGGATGGCCAAGGTCAATATGGAAACATATACAGTAGAATATGTTCTTTATTCTGAAGATAATGTTACTGTTTTTGATGATAGCACCAAAGGCTTTTTAGACAGAACATCATCTGATGATGATGGATATTATACAGATGTTTATGATCAGCAGTCGATATCTGAAAGAAACAGACTCGACCAGTATGTAGTAGGCTGTTATCCTATGCAGTCATTCTACGACTAATTTACTTACGGAAAAGCGTTCTTGTGAAGGACGTTCGCAAGAGCTTTTTAATAAAAAAATTATATTTACAGGAGGGGTTTCTATCATGAGAAATCTTAAGACAAAGGGCTTCACACTCGTTGAGCTCATCGTTGTTATCGCAATCATCGGCGTACTCGCAGCAGTTCTCGTTCCCGCAATGCTCGGTTACATGAGAGACTCAAAGATCTCACAGGCTAACCAGAACGCACATGCAGTTTACACAGCAGCTCAGGCTGCAGTAACAAAGTACTGCACATCAAACGGAACAGGCAAGACAAAGAGTGTATTCTTCGCTTCATCAGCTGTTCTCGCTAAGGGCGATGCTACACCTGCATCAGGTTCATACGACGTAACAGCTTCAGGCGCTACACTTAAGGACTTCGGTTCATACCTCGGCGACCAGTTCCAGGGTGCTTTCGCATTCCAGACAGGTGCTTCAGGTGACACAGTTGAATACGCTCTCTGGTCACTCGATAAGGGTTCAGCTCTCGCAGCAACAGATAAGCCTGCTAACGAATCAGCTCAGATCGCAGCTTACAAGAATGGTACACTCGTTGGTTGTCATCCCACACCTACAGATGCAGTATCATCTACTTAATCGATAACCGATTAAAACTTAACTAAACAATTAAAGGCTCTCTTATGAGAGCCTTTTTTGTATCTAAAATAAAATACTATACTTTTATAGAATAACACTCCACCACAGATGTGGTGGAGTGTTTTATTTTTATAAAGTCTTTATTTTTATAAATATTTATATATTCTTTATTAACTATTGATTGATACCAGGAAATAAGCATATCAATTGTTTTAGTTTCTACTTTACAAATCATTGCAAATGCTTTAATAATTACTAAGCCGTATGGAAAATCAGCATTAAAATAACGATTTTCTAAATCTGGTATATACCCATTTTCTACCTTTATTTCTGGAGACTTAATTCCTTTGAAACTTTTAATTTTTTGTATTTTATTAGTTAATTCTTTATAATTAGTTGATTCATAATGTGTAAGTAGTGGCATGATATCAGATGTATCCATTGGTATTTTATCTAATACTTTGTGTAATTCTTCATCGCATGCGATTAAAATTTTTGATGTCTCATCAGTCCATTCTTCATAAAACAATGGAATTCTATCATAAATAAGTCCTTGTTTATAATCTTTAAATAA
>CALGTU010000008.1 GCA_937901465.1 uncultured Clostridia bacterium
TGTTTTAATGTTTGTCTCTGCATGTATTTCTGGAGGAAGACTATCGTCTGAAACAATCTCATAACTAAAATCATCAAATATTTCAGAGAGGATAAAGAACCCGATTTTGCAGGAGTTGTTTATGTAAAAAATGGTGAATGTATAAAAACAGGCGAGCCTCTCATTCCTCATAGTATCGAAACAATCCCTGACAGAACTCTTTGTCATAATTATGAAAAAATGGTGGGACACAGTACAATCTGGCCACAGGTACATGCTTCACGAGGCTGTCCACATAATTGTGCATATTGTGCCCTTGTTCAGCATTACGGAAGAAAAGTAAGAACTCGTTCTCCCGAAAATGTAGTAGAAGATATAAAAAGAACTATTGCTTTTCATAAAAAGAAAAAGCGTCTTGCCGAAATTCTCTGGATTACCGATGACAATTTCTTTGCCGACAGAAAATGGGCGATAAGCGTGTTGAATGCAATTATAGAAAGCAATATAGATTATAAATTCACTATTCAGGTGAGATACGAAGTAGGGTTTGACGACGAAATGCTTGACCTTCTCAAAAAAGCAGGTTTTGACGAATTGTCAATGGGGATAGAATTTCTTGAAGATGAAGCATTCCAGCAATACGAAAAGAAAAGTACATACAGTGAAATTCTTCGCTCTGTGAAAAATATTCAATCTCACGGAATGAGAGTAAGAGGACTTTTCATCGTTGGTGCTGACAATCATACAGAAGGCGTAGGAAAACGCCTTGCCGATTTCGTTATAGAACATAATATCAGCGGTGTTCTTATCCAGTCTATGTATTTCATTCCGGGAACGCCCGTTTATGATACTCATAAAGACAAATTGATAAACGGCGACTGGTCAAGATGCATAGGCAAAGTTGTTCATTATCCCGAAAAGATTTCTCCCTATAATCTTCAGAAAGAGATTATCTACGCAAGCAGTCATATCTATTCATTTAAAAGACTCATTTCTGCTTTGTTTAAAAAAAGGGGGCTTGAACGAATACTTTTCATAGGTGAATATCTCTGGCAGAAGAGTGTTCGCAAAGAACTTAAAAAAGAACTCCCCTGGTTAAAAGAAATATCCGATAAAAGTGGATTATATAACTAAATAAATCCCGTCAGAATGTCCTGACGGGATTTTTATTTACATATCTTTTTCAAAAAGAAGATATTCTCTCTGATATAAAATCTTCTTGTCGATGTATTTTTCCGATGCCTTGCCTTTTTTAATAAGTGCACCGATAGACGCTGCCCCTCTTTTCCGAAGACTCTCAAACATCGACTGTGAAAGCGCCGACCCAAGCCCCAAGTGCTTTTCATCAACACCTATGTAAAGTAAGATATAGTTATCGCATTTTCTTCTGTTTTTAAGAAGAAATAAAATTTCGGGTAGACCTATTTTTCCATTCAGCTTGTTTCGATAATCGGGAACAGCAATAAAAAATCCGACCATCTTTCCGTCTTTGTATCCGAGTTTCACCATCGAAAAATCAAGCACCATTTTAAGTGATTTATACATCTCCCTGAATTCATCTTCGGTAATGTGAGAGAAAACAGGGAAGTCGCTGTAAAGCTTTATAAGCAGTGTATAAACTTCGCCTATTGCAGTGTCCCAGTCTTCCTTTTTAGCGTCAACTATCCTGTATCCTTTTTTAACAAAATAATTGTATCTTTTAATGTATCTCTCGTCGTCTTCTTCTTTTTTCGAAAGCTTTTTGTATATGTTTGAAACATAGGTTTCAGCGATTTCATATCCGCATTCTTTCCAGAGCATAGGGTAATATTCTTTTCCATAAGGTTCAGAAAAAAATCTTTCTTCGTCAAATTTATCCGATTTCATTCTATAACCTATCCAGAAACTCGCGTCAACAGGCCCCGTTAGTTTTTTAATACCCTTTTCTCTTGCAAAATTTTCCGCAAAAGAAAACATTTCTTTTACAGCGTCTATGTTGTTTTCAGCGTCAAAAAATCCTATATATCCTTCGTCTTTTCCGTGATATATCGTTACAGCACATCTTGCGATAGCCCTGTCATCTTCGTAACATACAAACGCTGTCATTTCAAAATATCTGCTTAAAGTGTGAGTTCCTTTAAGAAGCATTTCTTCATCCGAAATTTTTTGCATAAGTTCATTTTTCTTATGAATTTTTTTGGGAAGAGATAAAAAGTCAGCATATTCATTTTCCGAAACTTTTTTTACAACAAACATCTTTTAAAACTCATTCCTTTTCGCATATAGTTATAGTTCCCGTGTTTCCGTCAAGTTCTATTATGTCACCGTCTTTTATAAGGTCAAAGGCGTCTTTAACGCCCACAACCGCAGGAATTTTAAGTTCTCTCGAAATAATCGCAGTGTGTGATAAAAGTGAACCCTTTTCGCTGATTATCCCCTTTGAATTCGAAAGAAGAAATACCCAGCCGGGATCCGTCATTTTAGCAACAATTATCTTTCCCTTTGTGTCGGGCGGATTACAAGCGTCTTTAACAACAACCGCTTCTCCTTTAACAATTCCTGCCGACGAAGGCGTCCCCGAAAGGATTTTTTTATCCGAAACCACTTTTGAAATATCTCTTACAGATTTGGTTTTCTTGTCAAATTCATCACCCGAAAATATAAGCCTTGAAAATGCGGGAAGAGTGCTGAACGATTCATAATCTTCCTTTCGTTTTTCGATTAAAGAGATAAATTCATCGGGATTTCCAAAGAAGATTTCTTCATTTGTAAGATAAAAAATATCCCGCTTTTCTTTGATTTTTTTCTCTTCATAAAAAATCTCTCCCGCTCTTAAAAACATCGAACGCACCATTCCGTAAATTCTCGTTCTGTTAAGACGTGAAACCTCTCTGTTCATTATTCCGACAGACGCTTTTTCAGAGAAGAATTTTATTCTCTTCCGGCATTTCTTTATTCCCTTAAAAATGTCTTCAGTATTTTTTTCTTCCGAAAGAAGAGAGCTTTTCGTGTTCTCAAAAATTTTCTCATCAGAAGAAATATCGCGGATTTTCTTTATAAGAAGCAAACAGTCTTCTCTGAAAGTAATAGTTTCAAGCTTCAGTTCTTCGGGCGAACGGTCACCGTAAAGCGAAATGTATTCTATGAATTTTTCTCTGAACAAAGGATATTTTTTAAGTTTCAGATTAAGTTCTTCCGTCGTTTCAGAAGTGCTTAAATCCGCCAGCATTTTTCTGTCAAAATCCGAAAGTTTTATCATTGCCTTTATAGGTTTCATACTTTCTATGTTTGAAATTCCGCTTATAAAATTATTTGCTTTTTTCTCAAAGTCAGAAACGCCTGATTTTTTTACCGCCGACTTTAAAAGCCCCGTAAAAATAAAAGCATAAAGGTCGTTTAAAAGCGTTATGTCCCATACAGATAAAACTCTGTCCGAAACTTTTTTGTATAGCTTTTTTATTTCGTCAAGAGTAATGTCGTCTTTAAAATTTTCTCTGAAATATTTTTCGGTATACGAAAAATCAGCGTTAAGCTTTTCCATATTTTTTCTTACAGAAAAAGCCTCACAGATTATGTTGAAACAAGTAGCCATTCTCTTTAATGGGCCAAGCTTTACAAAATCACTTTCGCGAGGCGGAAAAGTAACCCCCATCATATCCTGCCATATGGGAATTATTTTTTTGTGAAACGGAAGAAAAGATAAAACAGTATACCAGTTCGAAAGCTTATAATAAACCCTGCCGTTAGCAGAACCTGTCATATTATAATAGGTTTCATTGTATCTGTCTGTTATCTTTTTATCTTTGATAACTCTTTCGGCAAGCCCCCTGAAAACACCGCTGTAAGCTTCTTTAACAAATGAAATAGTGAGCGGAAGTGAGATGCCCGGATAACTTTCAACAATATTGCTGTTGTCAAGTATAAGCGGAGAAACGCTGTCAAGAGTTGTTATCGGTCTTGATTGTAAAATGAAAATTTCATTGCCCTTTACAGCAAATTCAATGTCATTGTATCCCTTAAAAATATTCTCGGTTTTTTCTGTTACAGATATAAGTTCTTCTATCAGTTCATCTGAAAAATCAGGCGGATTTTCACCCGTCTTTTCGGTATAGTATTTCCTGTCCGTTCTGTTAAAGTAACAGGTTGTAACATCGGTTTTTTCTTCAACAACATTATCGCCCGTGCCGTTTCCTAAAACGATAACAGTTTCATTTAAAATTCCTTGCGGATTAGCAGAAAATATAACGCCCGATTTTTCAGCGTCAATCATTTCTTCAATGATAACCGACATCTTTATATCATCGGGATTTATCCCGTTTTCCTTGCAATAAGAAATAACATTTTCGTTTTTCACCGATAAAAAACATTCGTTTATTTTTTTATATACATCTTCTTTCTTTACGAAAAGAAAAGTGTCAAACTGACCCGCAAAAGAAAGCGATGATGAATCCTCACAAAACGCCGCAGAACGCACCGAAAACTCCTTCTTGTCCGAAAGGACAGAAAGGAGTTTTTCTTCATCAGGTATTTCGTTTACGCAAAAAAGCGAAGGAACATTTATCCCTTCTTCTTTCATTATAAAAAGACGTTCTGCTTTTTTGCCGATTTTGTGTTCTTTAAAATTTTCTATAGTTATAATCTTATTCATATCTTTCCGAAAATCATATAGGCAGGAATGATAAGAAGCATAGTCGCTTCTGTAATGTATGTATATATTTCAACTCTTGTAACAAGCTTGAATCTTTCAGGATTCTTTATAAACATAATAAATTCAATTGTCATAACTATAACATTTATTATAAGAATAATAAATCCTATCATATTAAGGTTGTATACAAGAATCAGATTAGTAACAATATCAACCAGAGTCAGAATAAGAATAAATATTGTCGACTTTTTATACCCGAAAAGTTTTGAGTATGTAGTATATTCCGTTTCGTCTTTAGGAGCTCTTATCTTTCTTGCAATTTCCCATATAAGCGCAGGGAAATAGAGTGTCATCAGAACAAGGAACGATACCAGTGTAAAAGGATAAAGGTCGTATTTTATGCAACAGAATGAAATTATATAAAGGTTCAGAACCATCTGAACAGGATTGTGTGTTACAAGAGCTAAGGGAAGACTTTTACTTATCTTATGCTTCTGAAAAAACCATAACGACATCAGAATCCCATACCCCATAAGAAAGAGATAGAATAAAAAGTTGTTCATGAATACGGCATTGAGTATTGTCATAACCGAAAGGTCAATGGCAACAACAATGTTAAGGTCTTTTTTATAAACCTTTCCACTCGGAAAAGCTCTGTCAGGAAAAAGCCTCTTGTCCGATTCATAATCCTTGAAATCATCGGCAATACGAAGAAACATCAGAAATCCGAAAACAGTTATTCCGCCAACGATTTCCTGAATACCGAGTGAAAAATCCGTGATTCCATAGTTCAGTAAAAGAATAAAATAAATCTCACCGAAAACTATGAATCCCAGAAGAAGCCTTGTAAAAAACGGATACATTTCTTTAAAATAAATGTTAAGTCTTTTAAGCATTTCTTACTCCTATCCTTTCTCCTATAAGAACCTTTGTTTCGATTCCTTTGTCTGAATTCAAAAGTATATCTTCATCGATTTTTATAACACCTTTTTTAACCATTAAAACAACGGTTGAACCACCCATTTCAAAATAGCCTTTTTCTTCACCCTTTTTGAAATTTTCAATAGAGTGATTTACTATTTTCCCAACGAGTAAAGCACCTATCTCAATCTGATAGCAAATCCCGAAATTCTCCGTTTCGATATAAGAAACCTCACGGCAGTTTTCAGCGAAAACCTTGTATCTTTTTGCCGAAATCGGACTGACAGTATGAAGCTTTCCGCCTATGTATTTTTTGCGGATAATTTTCCCGTTATCAAAAAAACAATATCTGTGATAATCGTCAACAGTAAGCCTTAAAACAATGCAGTATCCGCCGTAAAAATCCTCTGTCAGTTCTTCTCCGACAATTTCACTCGCAGTATAAATGCTGTTCTTTATAGGAATTTTCCCGTCGTCCGAAATTTCATAACAAAGCATTTTACTGTCCGCGACGGATATGAAATCGTTCTTGTCTAAAGCAAAATCTCTTTTTCCGTCTTTCAGTTTTCTGATGAAAAAATCAGCAAAAGAAGAAAATTCCCTTTCTTCAAAATCACTCATAACAACACCGTATTCTTCTATGAAAGGAGCAATTTTCTCAACCGATTTCTTTGTCGAGTTTCTTTTTGCATTAAACTGAGAATACCATTTTCCCGCTATAAAAGTTTTAAGAATAAATCGTCCTAAAACATTCCCGTAAAGAAATTTCAAAGCCTTTCCGCCATACTGTTTATCTTCATAAAAGACCTTGTTTTTTCTGTCATAAATCTTTCCCATTTTTATTCTCCGATAAGAATTACAGCAATAAGAAGTGCAATCGCTAAAAGTCCCAAAAAGATATATGCAATTCCTCTTGGCTTCATAATTTTTATTTTAAGGATAAAGAGTAACCCCGTAACAAAAATGCTTATCGGAACAAGTATATTCCCGATACTTGTGAGTTTCCCGATTATAAATACACATACAACTATAAGCGATGCAAATGTAACGGGAAGCCCCGTATAGAACTTTGTTTCGGTTTCTATCGAAGTCGAAACATTGAAAAATCCGAGCCTTGTTATCGCCGCTACAACATAGAATGAATATATTGCGATAAAATACCATTCCTTAAATCCCATAGAAACAGAAATAATAACGGGGAAGAGTGCAAAACTCACCATATCCGTCAGTGAATCAATCTCTATGCCGAATTCTTTTTCTTCGTCAGTTCTCTTACAGCGTCTTGCAATCATTCCGTCAAAAAGGTCTGAAACACCGCACACAATAAGACATATAAGTGCATATTTCATCTTTCCCGAAAAAGAAAGTGCCATTCCGATAACAGCCGATACAGCCCCTATATATGTAAGAATTACCGACTTGTTATAATATCCTAAAAACAATTTTTTCAATTCTTTTCACCGCCAAGGATAATTTCTCCCGTTTCGCCGTTTATAGTTATTGTTTCGCCATCTCTTATAAGCCTTGTTGCATTTTCAGCACAAACAACACAAGGAATTCCGTATTCTCTCGAAACGATAGCAGCATGACAGAGTATTCCGCCGTATTCGGTAACAATTCCGCCAAGCATAGCAAACTTTCCTGTCCAGCCTGTGTCCGTGAATTTTGTTATAAGGATATCTCCTTCTCTGAGTTTGTCTGTTTCATCAAGCGAACGGACAATTCTTGCAGTTCCCGTTGCTTTAAAACAAGAACAACCTATGCCGGAGAGTGCGTTGTCTGATTTTTTCGCTTCACCGTTCCCGAAAGAAGAACCTATCTCATTTTCACTTGTAAAGTTTCTGAATGAAGAATAATAAATCTTGTTTCTTGCGATTATTTTCATAAGGTCGTCCTTGCTGATTTTTCCGTCAAGAAGATTTTTTATGTCTTCAATTTTTGTATACCATATATCGTTTGCCGATGTAAGTATGCCTTCATTTACAAGAACTTCAGAAAGCCTTAATGTATAAGCTCTTATTATGCAGTAGAATCTTGTCGAAACATCTCTGAACTCTTCTCTCCACCAGAGCATATTTCTCATTTCGGTAACATTCTTTTCAAACTTCTTATAAGCCGATGAAGAAGTGTTGTTTCTTACCTTTTCCATTTCCTTTCTGAATTCTTCACCAAGACGTAAAGAATCCTTTTCGGGTGAACATTCATCGCCTAATATACAAGCACCCTTTACATCGTTTATAACTGTCTTTATGTCTTCATAGAAAGAAGGATAAGTAACATCAAGTTCCTTTTTCGAATGATAACCAAACTTTTCTATGTAACTAAAAACCATGTCCCCGAAAGGAGCGTCATTAAGATTTTCCTTTATTTCGTCCACACTTTTCTCTGTCCAGAAAGAATAAGCGTTTTCGTCTGTTCTTATGATTCTGCTTATGTTCCATATTTCATAGAAGGGAAGAAGATGTGAAACATTATCAAGCCCGCCTATAAGTGTAAAATATCCACCCTGAGTTGTGTGTTTTAAAATTTTGTCCTTATAAAGTGACTGATGAATTGTGTTTATGAAAATCTGTCTGAAATAGGTGCTTTCACTGTCAAGATAATCCGTGAAGACAAGTTTTCTCCATTTTTCCTTTATTTCTTCTGTTGAAAAATCACTGTCCTTGTTTTCAAAATAATTTTCATATCTCGAAAGAAGATCAGCCTTTATCTTTTCGGCATTCTTGTTTCTTTCCTTAACGATTTTCTTCTGCATAGAAGCCATCTTGGCAATACCGAAAAGAGTTTTCAAAGTAACCGAAGTAGTAACTCCATCGCCCTCGTATGTTATCTTAACGCCGAGTTCGTTGTCAAAATCCCTTTCCTTATATCCGGGAACTTTCGACATAGCGGCCTTCGCAACGCTTAAATTCCAGTAAGGCCTGCCATAAAACATATCGCCGAGTTTTTTGTCAACTTCCTTGGGCTTCAAGATTTTTGATTCTGTTAAAAACTTTCTGAATTCACTTTCCCATATGTATTCGTATAAACTCCACATATAAGGAGTGCATACAGTCGCCGAAACACCGCCGTCTTTGAAGTCAGCAGTTGTCCATTGGTCAGAAATTCCGCCATAGAGGATTTTTGTTATCGCTCTTGCCTGAAGAATAAATAATTCTCCGTTTTCATAAGCGAATTCTATGTCACAGGGGTATCCGAAAAGTGCCTGAATACGAATAGCCTTGTCTGCAATTTCCTTTACATTCTGTTCTGTAAGAAGTTCGCCCGATGTGAGTGTAACTTCTCTGTCCCACCAGTTATAAGAATATCTTTCGGCATTCACCTTTCCGCTTACAAGATTTTCTCCCTGTCCTTTTGTGGCCTCAATAAGAATTTCCTTGTCGTTTCCGCTTATGGGGTTAACGGTAAAAGCAACGCCACTTACTTCAGAATCAACCATTTCTTCTATGATAACCGACATTCCCGCTTCGTCGGCAGGAATACCGTTTGCCGCAAAATAAGAAAGAACAGTTTCAGAATATGTTGAAAGATAACATTTCGCAACAGCGTCTGCTATCTCGTCAATGCCTTTCATATTTATGAATGTGTCATACTGCCCCGCAAACGAAAGACCGCTCAAATCTTCCTTTATTCCGCTGCTTCTTACAGCGTATTTCTTATCGGGATTTATGTATTTTTCGATTTCAGCCTTTATTTCATCGGGGATAGTAAGCCCTTCGTAAAGTTCTGATATCTTTTCAGCAGTATCCTTTGCGTTATTCTTTGAAACAACTTTTAAAAGAAGATGAACCTTGCATTCATTCTTGTTTTCAGAAACAGTTTTTGCAAAAATGTCATTTCCGAGAACAATTCCCGCGGGGATATTGAACCCACTGTTTTTCATAAAAGAAAGAAAGGCGGCCTTGTTGCCGACTTCTCTCGCGTCAAGCTTTTCTTCAAGACGATAAATTCCCATTTTCTAACTTATCCTTTCGGTTAAAACATATTTTTTCTCAGATGACAGAAATATAAAAGCATATTGAATACTATATGCGTTAAAGCACCGACAATTACATAAACGAAATAATACCATATCGGCAACGGACAGAATATGCATACAACAAGAACACAACCGAAAACCGAGTCCGCCTGATCAAAGAATATGAAAAAAACTTTCTTTATTCCCTTAACATCGTTCTTGCCCGGAGTTATATCAAGCCTTCTCTTTATAAAACTGTTGGGAAGTTCAAACAAAGCATATGCAAATCCCGATAAAGCCCCCGTCAATATGTTATAAACGGGGGAACTTTCATAATTTCTGTAAAAATAATTGTGTTCATAGATAAAAGTGTTGTTTTCTGAGATAATTCCCCATATAAAAGAAAAAATCATTCCCAGAAAAATCATTCCTATAAATCCTTTGAAAGTCTTGTTATCCCCGAAAACACGCTTCCCGTCAGAAAAATTCTTTCCGAAGTCAACAGGCTTTTTCAGAAAATCGCATACTTTTATCTTGCACCATACCATATTCATAACCCCGGCAAGTATTATTGGCAGAAGGGTTATATACATTTCAGCAAGTCTTTCCATAAATTATCCTTTAACGATAGATGAATTTAAGGTTTGCAACCTCATAGATATTCATTCTCATATCCGAGAAACAATCGTCTGATAAAACATCTTTTATAGAATTAAGACTGTAATTCTCAGGCTTTTCTTTAAGAGGAAGCAGAAGATTTACCGCAGAAATTCTCTGCCCTGTAAATTCGGCGATGTATCTTCCGTTATATTTTTTACAGAATTCCTTGAAAACTTCAAATTCAAAGGTTTCTTCAAAAGGATCTCCCGCAATATATCTCGTGCAGTCCCTCACACCTCTGCTTTCGGGATTTTCAATATCGTTTCTTGCGATTCTTATTCCTGCTTCATTTCCCGAAACAGAAACAGAAATCTTTACAGCAGGGTGATCCGATGAATTTTTAAGAATGATATAAACAGTGTGGAATATAATCCATGAAAATCTTTTTGGTGATGCACTTATAAAAAGATTATCGTCCTCACATTCAAACTGTAATACCGAAGCTTTTCTTCCTGCGAATTTTTTCAGGATATTTTCATTTCCCTTAAAAAAGTCATTCAATGAAAACACCGATGCTTCGAGATCCTTTTCAGTAATGTAAAGGCTGTATTCCTCTCTGTGCTTCTGTGTTCTCAGTATGTTGTAACAGTCATTGAGGATTTTAGAAAGACTTTCCATTTCGTCATACATTTCTTCTGAACCGAGATATTCCTCTATCTTTGCAAGATTACGGCTTATCTCATAGACATATTCCTTTACATTGGCT
>CALGTU010000009.1 GCA_937901465.1 uncultured Clostridia bacterium
CGGGAGATTTTTTGTTATATTTACAGAAGAACTGTTTCCTCTATCTTAATATTTTCTCCTGCAGATAAATCTCCTGAGTCACTTTCATAATCTGTATAGATTATTGCATAACTTGAAAATTTGTCTGTTCTGAATCTGAATTCATTCTTTCTTTCATCAAAAATTCCGTCGATGATTTCTGCCTTGTTGTTATGAACTCTTACTATGTTGTAAACTCTTGTAATACCTTCTTTATGAAGAAGAAGTTCATCGGGAATTCTTATTGTTATCCAGATGTCATCAACTGTTTCTGTTATCTTCTGAGGATTTCTGTTTCCGACTTTTTTGAAGAGATTTACATCAAGATACATTCCGATATTCATGCCTTCAGAAATTACTTCTTCTGTTTTCTTCTTGTCATCATCAGAAACTGTTTCGTCTGCGTTATCAACTTCAAGATAAATCACAATATCTTCGCCGTTTTTAATAGCCTTTTTGTCTTCAGCTGTAAGAACGATAATATCTTCAATTGTTGTTTTTTCAGGGATTTCAATGTCCGCTTCGCCTACATTGTCTTCTGTTATTGTCGAATTCATTTCATCACCCTTTGGTAACGCTGAGTCCGGCAAAGGATCATCAGGTGTTTCTGAATCTGTTCCGGAGCCTGAATCAGAACTATTGTCTGAAGGAGGGTTAGAAGGATATCCGAGATAATATTTTACAAGCATTGTTGTTTCTGAAGTATCTCCGTTATCATCAAAAGAATATCTTTCTGAACGGGAATTTGTCATTTCTTCTTCTGAAGCAAAACGATAAAGACTGTTTTCGTCTGTTTTAAGTTTAAGAACGATATAATATTCATTGCCACGGATGAACATTTTGTTTTCCATAAGACTTTCTTCGCCGTTTTCATTTACGACAGTATAATAAGGCGCTCCGTCTGCAACATAATTCGCAGAAGAATCTGTTATTGTAATCTTCGGGCTGACATATCCTCTTATATAGAATTTTTTTAAAACATCACTTGAAACGGTAACATCAACTTCATCTATATAAATATAGTTTGTTATTTCAAAATCATCTGATATTTCATAGCCTTTTGTTGTTACATAGGCTGTGTATTCTCCTACAGCGGCAGGAGGTGTTGTTGAATCATATGACAAATCTGCATTTCTGTAATTTACAGCAGAAACCGAGGCGATATTTTCTGTCCATCCGTTATCTGTCAATGTCAGATTTGCTGCTATATCATATTGTGTTCCCGGTTCGCCGCCCTGGTCGTCTGCTTTTATAGAATAACTTACTTCAAGCCCGCAACCATCTCTTTTACATACGGCAGAAATTTTATTTACTTCATCTGTGTTATATTCAAAGTCATGGCCGAGTTTACCTATCATTACTTCTGATTTTTTAAGATGTGTTGTGCAGGATTCATCGGAAAAGGCGTTGTTACAGTCATTACATTCATAGTATTCCTGAATAACTCCGTTTTCTGTGCAGGTTGCTTCCTTTATTTCGGTGTGATGAGTTACATTTTCATGTTCACATCCACCATATACATCAAAATCACCTGAGCCTGCTGTGAATGAAGTTATATAAGCATCAGGATATGTATCACCGCCATAGTTTGCCCAAAGATATACATAATATGCGCTGCCTTCTGTTTTACAATCCACTACACCGTCATTAAAAGTTACACTTACAGTCTGGCTTTTCCCCGAGCCGACTCTGTCATATGTTCCGCCTGCATTCCATGTTACAAATCCGCAATCAGCAGGGGTATCAGGCCAGGCTGGATAATTATGTGAATCAGCATAATTCCCTACGTCTGTAAAATCACCGTCATTAAATTTTTGGGTCTGAACCGATATTCTTGCCTTCGCTGGCGCCAAATTGGTTCCTCCTACCGTATAAGAAAGACTGAATCCCTTAAGGCATCCGCTTTCATAAAATTCAATATTACTTACTGATATATTATTGAGAGCAAACGCCTCAACATTTACCGCAGATAAATTCGCCACAAGCGGAATAAACATCATTATTGAAATAATTGTAGCAAACAGTCTGCTGTATTTATAGTTTGTTCTTTTCATTTTAAAATACCTCCATCAGATTTAAAATTTGTTTTCAGCTTATATTAAAACAATTATTTAATTGTCAGAATATCGGCTTTTAACGCGGGTAAAAGTTCTGTTGCCTCTGTCGAAAAATTCCTGTTTTTAAGCCCTTCAATCCAGATGATGTTTGTAACGCCGTAATATTTTTTCGGCATTTTTCATAACCCTTTTTATCAACAACCCGCCCGCCTTGTGCGAATCGAGGATGGGCGGGTATTCGGTTTCTTAAGGGATATTATATATCATCCGACGTTACAAAGGTGTTACAAACATAAGAAAATATGTAATGCTTTGTGTTATAAAATGTATATCAATGATATAATTCAAAGGGGATAATTAACAAAACGGCTGTGAAAACAGAAAATAACTAAAAAAATACGAGAACTCACTTTTTAAAGTTCTCGTATTTTTTATCTGTATTCTTTTTTTATTTGAACATAAGCAAAGCACAGGTTTCCTCTGCCCAGCTGTATTGCATCATATATTCACCGTGAAATTCAGGCTTACCGCTTTCAAGATAACTGATATAATCGCATTTGATAAGGTTGGTATCAATTCGGTAAAACGGGGTTTCGTGACATAAAACATCCTCTGCGCCGACTGTCTTCATGGTGTTTTTCAGATCCATTACAAGCTGGCGGAGATACGCTGAATTCTTGGCATCATCAGTATTGCTCGGGAATAATACGGCACATATCTGTTTTGCAGTCATCCCTGCACCTTTGCGGTCTACAAGAAATGCAAACAGTTCCTTTGTCTTTAACCGTTTGAATACAAGCGGTTTATTTTTTGCATAAATCTCAAAATTGCCGAAACATTTCACCGTAAGCAGTTTTTCATTCTGATGAATTCCTTTGATATTATCAATTTCTCCCTGAACATCTTCTGCTGATATAGGCTTCATCAGATACCCTGAAGCGTGAAGCTTGAATGCAGGAATTGCATATTCCTCATATCCTGTGCAAAAAACTATTTTGCAACAGGAACGGGCTTCAAGAATCGATTTGGCAAGTTCAAGTCCGCCCATACCACGCATATTGATATCGAGAAAAGCAACATCTATCGGGTTGTTGCGCGCATAATCAAGGGCAGCTTCACAATCTGAAAATTTTACAACTTCCGTAATATCTGGCGAAACTTCAAGTGCTGCAACAAGCGCACCCAACATCAATGCTTCATCATCAACTGCTATTGCAATCATTTGTCTGCCTCCTTCGGAATTGTTATTATAACTTTAGTGCCGACACCTACGGTGCTTTGAATATCAAGATTACCGTTTACCATAACCCTGAGTCGTTCACGGATGTTGCGCAATCCCAGATGCTTTTTCTCGTCTATAAGAACGCTTGTATCAAACCCTGCGCCGTCATCGGTCACCGAAATGCAGTAATCTGTGTCGGTTTCATAAGAAACCACATTGATTGTGCCCCCTCGTGACAACTTCATCAGGCCGTGCTTTATCGCATTTTCAACAATCGGCTGAACAGTCAGTGCGGGAATACGAAAGTCATCACAATTCATTTCAAATGTAAAGGTCATATCGGGAAATCTCACATTTTCAATACTGATATAATGGTGTACATGTTCCATTTCCTGCGACATGAGTATAGGTTTCGGATTATCGAGTTCTCTGAAATTTCCTCTCAGATATTTCGCAAAGTTATGCACAAGATTACCTGCTTTCGGCGGGTCAAGTTTACAAAGCTGTTCGATACTTCCGAGAGTGTTATAAATAAAGTGAGGGCGTATCTGGCTCATCATGGTAGAAATTCTACTTTCTGTAAGCTGGGCATTGAGAGTTATTCTTTCCATCTCAAGTTCCTTTGCTTTTGCTGCCACATTTATGTTGTGGGGAATAAGTTTCAGCACCATAATTATCGTTACAACAAGCAGAATTATAAAAACATATTTAGAAATCATCCCGCCGTCCCAGACGCCTATCCATGTTGCGACAGCATCGCCGAGAAATGCGAGTAATGGAAGAAATGCTCCGATATACAGCCAGCGTTTTTTTTCTTCTGAACCTATAAACTCTTTTATCAGACAAACCGAAATTACAATATTTGCTGCAGTTTGCATAACAATCCACCAGATCCATGTGTCATAAAAATATACATCTGTTATAATCGGCAGAATAAGGAATACGGCATCTGACACGCATAAAAGAATTACCGCCAATTCACAGACTCTTTTCGTTGTTTCGAGAAAACACGAGATGCCCATTGATAAGAAGAGCATATAAAATATCATCGAAAAACCAAGAATGGTAGTATTTGAAACTATGGATTCGTTCCAGAAAGAAATACCGTCAGAACTGTATACAAAGTAGAATCCCGCAAATAAAACCATAAGCCCCATAAGCCAGATAATCCTGCTGTTTTTTATGTGTATCAGACTTGAGAAAAGTGCAATACCAAGGAAAACTACAGAAACGAGTACTAATAGCATACCTACATTTCTCTGAGATTCGCCACCGATCAAAACACCTTTTTCAAAGTTGATTCCTGCCCATAAAGCCAGTGATGAAAGCATTTCGTCAATCGCTGTTTCGTTTCCGAAACTATGAGGGTTATGAATCAGGATTTCAATCGTTTCATTGCTGTTACTTGTCAGGGAATATGCTTCCCATCTGACGCCGCAACCCGAATCCCCATACAAAGGATTTTCTGCGTCAAATACAAACGGCTCGTTTCCTGCTTCGTAAAATGTCAGATTGATATGGTCTATAAAGAAAGCAACAGGCATTTCTTCTCTGTAAATACCAATGTATTCACCATCGGGAGTAAGCATATGAAAATTTCCTCGCAAGGTAACATCGCCCTTTGTAGAAGGAATATGTTCTCCCTTAACAATCTCGTGCCATTCACCGTCTCCGATGCGATACTCGCCTTCAAAATACACCTGCGCAATCAAAGCGGGTTCGGCTTGTGCACTCGTGCTGTTATTGAACCACAACAAGAGAATTGCAAGTAAAAGCAGAAGCGGGATACACAAAATCTGTAAATTTATTTTTTTGAATATCTGTAATTTATTTTTATAATCCGGCATTTTTTCCTCCGAAATTTATACTCAGCAGTTTGACTTTATATCGTGAAAATTATAACATCCAATCCTTGTATAGTCAAGATTATGGGCTATAAAACAGTTAAAATAATGTTCCCTTCGTAAATCAAGGGGTTTGTTGCAGTCAGAAATTTTTCTAAAGCATAACAAAATCCCCGTAGACAGCATATCTACGGGGTTATTAGTCGTTGTTGTCATAAAACTTCTTTATTAGTAGCACCCCCTTTGGCAATCCGTAATAAACAATCAAGGGTATCGAGTTTGTGGCTCGGTACCCTTGTTACTTCTATTCTGTCATTACCCTTCGGGTGTCCTTTTCTGATGTCTTTATAAGCTGTATATCTTATTAAATTCCGAATATAAGATCTAATATTCCTTTATGAAAAAAGCTTGGGTCAAAACCATAGTTTGTACTGATAAAAAGGATAAGGGCAAACATAACTATTGCTGAAAGTATCGCTATTACCGAGGTAACGATATTTATTTTTATAAGGTGTGTTTCTTTCTTTTTAAGTGAAAATACTATCGCTATTATCGCAACTATTAGGCCTTCGATTGAAAATCCCATTAATCCGAGAACAAGGGCAAGAACAGAAACAAGCATTGATGGTATATGAAATTTTTTCTCTGTCATATTTATTCGCCCCTTTCCCAGAGAACGATGTTCTCTTCAGTATCTTCGTCATAGTAGTAAATTGTCTGGATTTTCGGTTTATCGTTCTTATTGAAAAGAAGTTCCTTTTCTTCGCCCGATGAATAGATATTACTCATTTTTTCGTGGAGCATTATTCTCATCTGATAAGAAACGGCAACGGCTTTTTCTTTATCAAAATCCTCATCGGTTGAAAGACGGTTTCCGTTTTCATCATAAACATCAGGAAGAAGGAAGAATGACTTTTTCGCCCCTTCTTTTCTTACAAACCATAAGTTTCCGTCGGCGTCTTCTTCGATGCAGATTTTGTCTTCTAAAGCGTATTCATAATATCCCATAGGTAAATCTGATGTGAACATAACTAAAAATCCTAAATTGCATACGCTTAAAAGAAAGACGCTTATCATTACAATAGTAACGACATTTTCTATAAACATTCGTCTTTTTATACGCTT
>CALGTU010000010.1 GCA_937901465.1 uncultured Clostridia bacterium
AGCAATACATTTGGTTTCGGTGGACATAATGCATGTGTAATCTTGAAGAAATATGCTGAATAAAACATTTAGCAACTTTATAGACAAGATAAGACTTCTTTTCCGAAAGGACAGGGAGTCTTATCTTTGTTTTTATCGGATGATGGGATTTTATCCCCATGATATCCGGATATACGAACAGGCTTTGCTTCACAAGTCCTCTTCCGTCAAGACCGACAAGGGTGTTCTGCTGAACAACGAGCGGCTGGAATTTTTGGGGGATGCCATCCTGGATGCCGTGGTAGGCGATATCGTCTATCAGAAATTTGAAGGAAAACGAGAAGGTTTCCTCACCAATACCCGCTCCAAGATTGTATCGCGCGAATCATTGAACCGTATCGCTGAGCAAATCGGTTTATCCAAGCTGGTCAAGTTTACTGCCCGTCATTCGGCGCACAACAGCTATATGAACGGCAATGCGTTCGAAGCGTTGGTAGGTGCCATCTATTTGGACAGGGGATATGAGTATTGCAAATACTTCATGGAGCACCGCATCATCGGTCCATACATCAATTTGAACAAGGTTTCAAGGAAGGAAGTAAACTTCAAGTCGAAGCTGATAGAATGGAGTCAGAAGAACAAGGTGGAAATGACTTTCGAGCTGGTAGAACAGTCGGTCGATGAGTTCAACAGTCCTGTCTTTGAAACCGAAGTCATGCTGGAAGGTGTTCATGCAGGTAGGGGAAAGGGTTATTCCAAGAAGGAATCCCAACAGATTGCCGCACATGTAACTTTGGATAAGATCAAGAAGGATGCAGGTTTTGTTGATAGTGTGCTTGCTGCCAAAGCTTTGCGTGTTGCGGAAACAGAACCTGTCGAAGAAGTTTCTTCCACTGTTCTCGAAGTGCAGGAATCTCCTGCGGTAATCATCGAAACTATGAAGCGTTCGGATGAAGAAATTGAAAGAATCATCAGTGCGGCCGAGGAAGCAGCCTTTAACGGTGAAGAATAATTCAATTTTTAGGGAGTTTTTCCCGATAATAATTGCCTAAAAACTTGACAGAGCTTTTTTGAAAAGATGAAGAACTTTTTGAAAAAGTCCTTGATGTTTTGATAAAAACTCTTTGATGAATTTACCAACGCGCCTTGACGCATTTGCATGTGCGTCAAGGCGCGTTTTTTTGTCTTTTCGGAACAATCATTTTTAATTTTATAATGTTCACTTTATATCCTTCAAATGAATCAGAAGGTCTTAACTTGTTGATTTACAGGATTGATTCCTGATTCTTTTGGCTGATTCTTCAAATTTAAAAAGTCAGCCCAAAGAGTCAGGAATTGCTATTGATAATCAGCGAATTATATGTGGCTGATTCATTTGAAGGATAATTGTGTGTAGTTTTTATATTCTCCTTGCATATAGCCTAAACTAAAAAGTTGCTATCTTTGTAAATAAACTGTTAACGCATGAAAAACATCCTCTCCCTATTGCTCCTGTTGTTGGCTTTCACCGCTTGCGGTGACAAGAAAGCCGTAACCGATGTCTTGAACCGTGCCGAGGCGCTGATGAACGAGCATCCCGATTCTGCCTTGAACTTGTTGCGCACGCTGACTTTCGACGATTTCCAAAAGGAAAAGAACCGTGCCCGTTATGCCTTGCTCCATAGCCAGGCATTGGACAAGAACTACATTGATGTAACGAGTGATTCTATTATTTCGGTGGCGGTGGAGTATTATCAGGACGAAGAGGATGTTCGGAACAAGTTCCTTTCCTATTATTATATGGGGCGTGTTCATGCTAATGGTGGAAATAGCCTGAAAGCGATGCTTTCCTTTACCAAAGCCGAACAGTTGGAAGGAGAGATAAGGGATTCCTTGGCATTAGGATTGCTTTATAGTCAGTTGGGTGACCTGTATAGAGAGTACTATGATTTTCCGAAAAGTTTGGTTGCTTATGAAAAAGCGGGAGTCTGTTACGGACAGGTTTCTAAAGAACGCCATCGTTTGTATGCGATGCTTGATCAGGCGTATGTGTTTAGAACTATGGGGCAAATAGATGAATGTTTTCAGAGATTATTGAAGGTTCGGAAAGAAGCCGAATATTTGCGGGACTCTTATTTGCTTCGTAGTGTGTTGGGAGATTTATTGATGCATTATGTAAAAGAAGATTGTATCGAAGAAGCTGAAAATTCATTTGAAGAATTAAAATCTCAGTTTGGACTTGGAAATAAAACAGCAGCTTTTTGGGGGTGTGTATCACGATTACATGCAGCAAAGAATAATGAAACAGAGGCTTTGCAAGCACTGGAACAAGGTTGGAAATTGACAAAGATTCCAAATGATTCGGTTGTTTTATATTGTGATGCTGCTAAATTATATGCACATTTCAAACAACCGGAAAAAGCTTATCATTGTGTGGTGAAAGCTACTACTTTGCAAAATCGTTTGGTGCAGGAATCTTTGCAACAACCTGTCTTAACGGCACAACGGGATTATCTTTCTGAAAAGTTGGAGTTCGAAGCTTATAGGCTTCGAATGGAAAAACATTTTCGTTTTCTTTATATTCTTTTCTTTATTGTACTTTTGGGGATAGTTGTATATGTTCTTTCTAAAAAACTAAAGCAAGAAAAGGAAAAAGCCCGTAGAACTATTGATGAATTGAATGAGGAAATGCAACGGAAAGAAGCTGAGAGCAATCGTAAAGTAGCTTCGTTGTTGCAGAAGTTGGAAAGAAAAAATCAGTCCGATATTATTATAAATAGTCTTCGAGAAGAACTATCCCGCCGAGATGAAAATCTCAAACAATATATTTGTGAATCAGAATCGATTCGTCGTGATTTGCAGCATGTAGCGAATGAGAATTTAGTAAATGCTTCGCAACTGTTCCGGGAAAGAATAGAACTGATAGGTGAGATGATATTGTCTTTTGAAGAAAAGAAAGACTCCAATATCAATGAAGAAATCCGCTGGTGGAAAGATAAGTATTTGGTCGGGAGAAAAGCCATTGCTGAATTGGAAAGGCAAGTGAATATGTATTGTCAAGATGCTATGTCTCATTTCCGCAAGGAAGTATCCATGAATGAAGAAGCGGATTATCATTGGGTGTGTTACTTATTTGCTGGTGTATCCATAAAAACGATTGCCTGGTTGATGAAAGAAAATAAAGGAAGCGTTTATCAACGAAGGCTTAGGCTTCGTTCAGAAATAGAATCTTCTGAGTGTCTACATAAGGAATTATATTTGAGATTACTTGGTAAGTAGTTGATAATCAATTGTTAATCTTTTGTTTTTAATTGGAGGAGTGATAACAAACTGATTATCAACAAGATAAAGGCATGTTGAAAAAATAAAATTCAACATGTCTTTATCTTGTTGTAATTCAGTAGTTTATGAACTTCGTTGTAGAATTTTATTTTTCATGTTTTTTTGTTCTTTTGATTAGGTGTCTATAACTTTGTGCTAAATTAAAACATGTCCGATGCAATATTTATGCTTTTGTTGCATTTATAAAGTAAACGAACTTAAATTTGAATTTATGAAAAAACTATTTTTATTCGTAGCTCTT
>CALGTU010000011.1 GCA_937901465.1 uncultured Clostridia bacterium
GGGCTCGAACCTATGACCCTCTGCTTGTAAGGCAGATGCTCTCCCAGCTGAGCTATGCTCCCATAATCACGAGAGAACTATTGCTCTCTTGCGACTTAATTATTTTAACACGAAAACTTGTCCGCGTCAAGTGTTTTTTTGAAAATTTCTACAATTTGTCGATATGCACAATAAAGTATAAAAACCATTGTGGTATTGCGACAATTTATATCAATTTATGCCTTATTTGTTTCCTTTAATTTTTCTTTTGCGGTTGAAAGCATAAGCTTGATTCTGTTTTCCTGATTAACTCTTGTCGCACCGGGGTCATAGTCGATAGCAACAATATTGGCATTCTGGAAAGTTTCTCTTATCTTTCTTATCATTCCCTTACCTACAATATGATTAGGAAGACAACCGAAAGGCTGAGCACAAACAATATTTTCAACGCCCGAGTGAACAAGTTCTACCATTTCAGCGGTAAGGAGCCAGCCTTCGCCCATTTTATTTGCGGGTGAAACAAAGGGAGCTGAAAGTGCCTTTGTTCTGTCGAAAGCCTGAGGCGCTCTGAATGAGCTTTCTTTACAAACCTTTATTATCTTTTTCTGAACTGATTTAAGGAACTGTTCGAGTGCCCATGAGCCAGCACCCTTTTTATATCTTACATGGTAAATCTGAGTGTCTACTATATGGTGGTCACACATGAAGATGATAAAATCAAGAAGACCTGGAACGACAACTTCTGCACCTTCGCTCTGTAAAAATTCTTCAAGGCAGTTGTTTCCGAGAGGGGCGTATTTGATATAAATTTCCCCTACTATTCCTACTTTAACCTTAGGAACTTTCTTGACTTCTATCTTTTCAAAATCCTTTATAATCTTGCGACAATTCTTTTCAAAATCGGCAAAACCGATTTTTCCGCCGTTACAGAGCTTATTTATCCATTTATCAATAACAGCATCTGCATCACCCTTTTTAACTTCATAGGGGCGCACCTGATTACCTATCCACATAAGAACATCGCCGTAGCATACAGACGCTACAAGTTCAACGATAAGCTTTGGTGTAAACTTAAAGCCCGGATTCTTTTCCATATTATGAAGGTTAAAAGAAACAACGGGGACATATCCCATACCGTTATTTTTAAGCGCTTTTCTGAGAAGATTTATATAGTTTGACGCACGGCATCCACCGCCTGTCTGAGTAATCATGAGGGCGGTTTTATGCACATCATATTTGCCTGATTTGAGCGCGTCAATCATCTGGCCGATAACAAGGAGAGCGGGGTAACAGGTATCGTTATGAACGTTTTTAAGACCCTCATCAACAATACCACGATGGGTTGTTGTTAAAACCTCAGCCTTATAGCCATGGTTTATGAAGGTTTTTTCAAGAAATTTGAAATGTATAGGCAACATCTGTGGAATAAGGATAGTATATTCCTTCTTCATTTCTTCTGTAAAAAGAAGTCTTCCCTGATTGTTATAGATAAGTTCTGCCATAACGCCCTCCGCAAAAAATATTTCAACTAATATTATAACATATTATAAGATTTATTTCAAGAGAAAAGATATCTTGTCAAATAAAGAAATATATGGTATAATTATGTAAATTTTAAAAGGGGGATTTTAATCATGATATGCAAAAATTGTGGCATGGATAATGCCGATAATGTTCAGTTCTGCTCAAACTGCGGTGCTTCTACTCAGCAGAATCCTGCTCCTGCCTATAACGCTCAGAACAGCAATAACGGAGTTCCTACATACGTAAATGTTCAGGTTCCCAGCGATACAAATAACCTTGTTTCGATAGGTGCCTATGTTGGAATGTGGTTTGCTATGTGTGTTCCTATACTCAATATCATTATGATGATTGTCTGGGGAACATCGGGCAACAAATCAAAGAAGAACTTTGTTCTTGCTTATCTTATTCTTATTGCAATCTCTGTCGGAATAACAGTTGTTACATCTCTTATCATATTCCTTTTAACAGGTGCTACCATGTTTGCACTTTCATCAGAGCTTGAAACAATGATTTTTTCACTTCTTTAATCAAACAGATACCTCCTGTTTATCAGGGGGTATTTTTATTATAAGTTATTTATAAAACAAAAACTCCACCCAAACGGGTGGAGTTTTTTATTCTCTATTAAACAAGCTGAATAATAGCCATTTCTGCTGCGTCGCCGCGACGGGGACCGATCTTCACGATTCTTGTGTAACCGCCGTTTCTGTCAGCATACTTAGGAGCGATGTCGTCAAAAAGTTTCTTAACAACATCTTCCTTTGTTATATAAGCCAAAGCCTGACGCTTTGAGTGCAGGTCGTTTGTCTTAGCGATTGTGATCATCTTTTCAGCCATAGAGCGAACTTCCTTTGCTCTTGTAACTGTTGTTTCAATCTGACCATTTTCAAGCAGGTATGTTACCATTGCTCTGAGCATTGCTTTTCTGTGGTCACTTGCTCTTCCGAGTTTTCTTGCACCTGGCACTGTGATTCACTCCTTACTTTACGAACAAAAGTTCTTATTCTTCCTCTGAGCTAAGGTTATAACCCAAAGAGTTGAGTTTTTCCTTAACTTCATCAAAGGATTTCTTACCAAGGTTTCTAACCTTCATCATTTCTTCTTCTGATCTGCTTATAAGATCATTTACGGTGTTGATTCCCGCTCTCTTAAGACAGTTGAATGAACGAACGGATAAGTCAAGTTCCTCAATGGTCATCTCAAGGATTTTTTCCTTGCCCTTGTCATCCTTTTCAATCATAATCTCTGTGTTTGAAGCCTCTTCTGAGAGGTCAATAAACGAGAGGAGATGCTCGTTGAGGAATTTGGCAGCGAGAGATACAGCGTCCTTAGCGGAGATTGTACCATCTGTCCAAACTTCTAATGTGAGCTTGTCAAAGTCCGTAACATTTCCCACACGGGTGTTATCGACTTTATAGTTAACCTTTAAAACAGGTGTATATATAGAGTCAACAGCTATTGTATCAATGGGGAAATCGTGTCTCTGCTTGTTCTTTTCAGCAGAAACATATCCTCTGCCCTTATCGATAGTGATTTCCATATATAACTTTGCGTCCTTACCGAGAGTTGCGATATGCATTCCGGGGTCAAGGATATCAACTTCAGAATCTGTTTTGATATCGCCCGCAGTAACTTCGCATTCGCCTTCAGCTTCGATAACAACTGTTTTAGGTCCGTCACCGTACATTTTTGCCGTAAGTCCCTTTATGTTAAGGATGATTTCTGTAACATCTTCTTTAACATTAGGGATAGTTGACATTTCATGATGTACTCCGTCAATCTTAACAGAAATAACAGCTACACCATAAAGCGAGGAGAGCAGCACTCTTCTTAAGCTATTGCCAAGAGTAATGCCATAGCCACGCTCAAGAGGAGATACGACAAACTTGCCGTATGTTCCGTTGGTCTTGAGTTCAGCAATCTCTATTTCCGGCTTCTTAATTAAATCAACCATTCAAAACCCTCCTATATTCGCAATATTAAATTTGTATGAGACGCTTTTGCGACAGTATGAAATAATATGTCGCAAAACGCCCTTCCGATGTGTAAAGGTATATCGCTATTACTTGGAGTAAAGTTCTACGATGAGCTGTTCTTCAACTTCAAGGTCGATATCTTCTCTTGCTGCAAGGCGTGAAACCTTAGCTGAGAGAGCTTCCTTATTGTATTCAAGCCACATAGGAATAGGTCTTGAGCTGTTTGCTTCAACGATAGCCTTCATGCTGTCTGTTGTCTTTGTCTTGTCGCAGATAGCAACTGTGTCGCCTGCTTTAACAAGGTATGAAGGAATGTTTACCTTTCTGCCGTTTACTGTGAAATGACCATGAACAACGAGCTGTCTAGCCTGAGCTCTTGAAGCTGCAAAGCCGAGTCTGTAAACGATATTGTCAAGGCGTGATTCAAGGATTGTGAGAAGGTTTTCACCTGCTTTACCCTGCATCTTTTCAGCCATTTCAAAATAATGATGGAACTGGCCTTCAAGAACACCGTAAAACTTCTTTGTCATCTGCTTAGCACGAAGCTGCATGCCGTATTCTGACATCTTCTTGCGTGACTGACCATGCTGACCGGGAGCACCCTGTCTCTTTTCCTTATTTCTTTCGTCTATTGCGCATTTGTCTGAGTAGCAGCGATCGCCCTTGAGGAAAAGCTTCTTTCCTTCACGACGGCACTGTCTGCAAACTGCACCAGTATATCTTGCCATTTCTATTACACCTCCTGAAATTAGACACGTCTTCTCTTGGGAGGACGGCATCCATTGTGGGGGATTGGAGTAACGTCCTTGATAAGACGAACTTCAAGTCCTACTGTCTGTAACGCTCTGATTGCTGCTTCACGTCCAGCGCCGGGTCCCTTAACGTAAACTTCAACGTTCTTGAGACCGTGTTCCATAGCTGCCTTAGCTGCTACTTCTGCTGCTGTCTGAGCTGCAAAAGGAGTTGATTTCTTTGAGCCTCTGAAGCCAAGTCCGCCTGCTGAAGCCCATGAAATAGCGTTACCCTGTGTATCAGTAATTGTTACGATTGTGTTATTGAAAGTAGACTGGATATGAACAGCACCGTTTTCAATGTTTTTTCTTTCACGGCGGCGTCTGACAGTAGCCTTCTTTCCCTTAGTTACCTGTGCCATTGTTCATTCCCTCCTTACTTCTTCTTGTTAGCGATTGTCTTAACGGGACCCTTACGAGTTCTTGCGTTTGTCTTTGTTCTCTGTCCTCTTACGGGGAGACCCTTACGATGACGAACGCCTCTGTAACAACCGATTTCAACAAGTCTCTTAATATTGAGAGCGACTTCACGACGAAGATCACCTTCAACTGTATAGTTCTTTTCGATTTCTTCACGCAGTTTGGCAAAATCATCTTCTGTAAGGTCCTTAACTCTTGTATCAGGATTGATGCCTGTTGCTGCGATGATGTTTTCAGCAGATTTGCGACCGATGCCGTAGATGTATGTGAGGCCGATTTCGACTCTCTTATCCTTAGGCATGTCAACACCAGCAATTCTTGCCATTTTTGCTACACCTCCAAAATTTAGGTCTTAATTAGCCCTGACGCTGTTTGTGCTTCGGATTTTCGCAGATAACCATTATTTTGCCTTTGCGCTTTATTACCTTGCACTTTTCACAGATAGGCTTAACCGAAGGTCTTACTTTCATTGAAAATACCTCCTTATGAGTTGTGCGGAATTTTTCCGCTTTTCGTTTTCGTTTGATTTATTGAAGTGCTTTTCATAATTTTAAACAGGTTGCCGCGGAGGCTTCAGCATAAGCCCCAATTCCTTTTTAAAATCTTACTTGGCTCTCCAAGTAATCCTGCCCTTTGTCAGATCGTATGGTGACATTTCAACTGTTACCTTATCTCCGGGAACTATACGGATATAGTTCATACGAAGTTTACCTGAAACATGAGCAAGTATCTTGTGACCGTTTGAGAGTTCAACCTGAAACATTGCGTTGGGAAGAGCTTCAAGAACGGTTCCTTCAATCTCGATTACATCTTCTTTAGACATATTTACCTCCCCAGATAAAGTGGTTACGGCAGACTCTTTTTTATTCTTTCAAGAGCCTTTCTTAGTTTTTTGTCTGTTAGATTTTCGTCTGTCAGAACAATATCAAGTGGTTCTAAATGTCTGAAACTTTTTTTCTTAAGGTTATCTGTTCTATGACGTTTGCCGTCTGAAATGAAAGCAAAGTTTTCTTCATAACGGATAACTGCAAAAAGTTTTCCTTTTTCACCGCCTGCTGTCGCTCTGACGACCTGACCTACGGCAAACATACCGCAGCTCAATCGACTTTTGTAAGCAGGATTGGCTTATCGCTTGTTATAGCGACCGTATGTTCAAAGTGTGCGGAAGAAGAACCGCTCTTTGTAACTACTGTCCAGTTGTCGCCGAGAACTCTTACGCCGTCGCCCTTGAAGTTAATCATGGGTTCAATGGCAATAACCATTCCGGGAACAAGTCTGGGGCCGTGCCCTGCCTTGCCGTAGTTTGGAACTTCGGGTTCTTCGTGGAGTTTTCTTCCAACGCCGTGACCGATATATTCCTTAACTACTCCGAAGCCGAATTTTCTTACATGCTCTTCTATTGCTGCCGAAATATCTCCTATTCTGTTTCCCGCAACGGCTTTTTCAATGCCTTTATAAAGACTTTCTTCGGTTACCCTCATTAAATCTTCATCATCTTTCGTTATCTTTCCGACAGCGAAAGTTCTTGCACTGTCTCCGTGGAAACCTCCTATGAATGCGCCGACATCAATGCTGACAATGTCGCCTTCGTGGATTTTTCTCTTACCGGGGATACCATGGATTACTTCGTTGTTAATGGAGATGCAGGCACTTGCGGGAAATCCGCCATACCCTAAGAAACTCGGAACCGCGCCCTGACCCACGATATAATCATGGATTATTGTGTCGAGTTCTTTTGTTGTCATTCCGGGTTTAATGCTTTCCCCTGCGAGCTTTAAAGCTTCGCCGGTTATTCTGCCTGCTATCTTCATCTTTGCAATATCAGATGCTGATTTGATATTTATCATCTTATTTCAAAGCCTCTAAAACAAGCGCTGAAGTTTCTTCAACAGTTTCCTGTCCTTCAACAGTTTTGAGAAGTCCCTTAGCAGCATAATAGTCCTTTAAAGGAGCTGTCTGCTTGTGATATGTTTCAAGTCTTGAAAGAACTGTTTCAGGAGCATCGTCTTTTCTCTGAACTGTTTTTCCGCCGCACTTATCACAGATACCTTCAACCTTTGTAGGTTTGTATTCTGTATGATAAGAGTTGCCACAGTCTTCGCAGACTCTTCTTCCTGAAAGACGCTGTGTGATCTTTTCATCTGCAACAGCAATTTCAAGAACCATATCAATCTTTACGCCCATTTTATCAAGAGCTTCTGCCTGAGGAACGGTTCTTGGGAATCCATCAAGGATATAACCTTCCTTACAGTCATCTTCGGCAATTCTGTCTTTGAGAATTCCGATAACAACCTCATCGGGAACAAGTGCTCCGCTGTCCATATAAGACTTTGCTTCAAGACCGCTCTTTGTGCCGTTCTTTACAGCTTCACGAAGCATGTTGCCTGTTGAGATTGCGGGGATTTTAAGATTATCGCAGATCACTTCTGCCTGTGTGCCTTTTCCTGCACCGGGAGCTCCGAGAAGAATTAAATTCATAATAAACCTCCAAGCTTACTGAAGGAATCCCTTATGATGACGCATCATAAGCTGGGATTCGAGTGTTCTTACAAGATCAAGGGCAACGCTTACAATGATGAGGACTGATGTACCACCCATTGCGATGTTCACACTGGGAACCTTCATTGCCACGAGAACATTCTGTGTTACGATAGGGAGTATTGCGATTATACCGAGGAAGAACGCACCAACAAGAGTGATATGTGAAAGAACTCTTGCGATATAGTCTGATGTAGGCTTACCGGGGCGAATTCCGGGGATACCTCCGTTGCTCTGTCTTAATCCGTTTGCAATTTCAACGGGATTAAATGACATTGAAACATAGAAATAGTTGAATGCTATGATGAGAAGGAAGTAGATAACCGCATAGCCTATGCTGTTTGAATTGAAGAAATTAAGGAATTTGATATAGAATTCTTCAAGACCTGTGAGTTCCGGTTTCTGCAAGATTACTCTTGGATCCCAGATGAGCTGAAGTGTCTGGGGGATACTCATAAATGTCATTGCGAAGATGATAGGCATAACGCCTGTTGCCGCAACCTTTATAGGAATATGAGAATTCTGTCCGCCATACTGTCTTCTGCCCACAACTCTTTTAGCATACTGAATAGGAATTCTTCTTTCCGAACTGTTCATGAAAACAACAAACGCTATCATGAGAACGAAAACAACAACAATTCCGAGTACGAGGAATACATACTGCATATTTGTCTTTATGAGTGTTATAAGCTTTAAGAGTTCCGAAGGACCTCTTGCTATAATTCCTGCAAAGAGTATGAGTGAAATACCATTTCCAAGTCCGAATTCGTTTATCTGATTTCCGAGCCATACAACGATAGATGAACCGGCAGCGAAGCAGGCAATGATAACGATCATTGCAAATACTCCTTCTTTTCCGCCTACATACTGAACAGCACCATAGTTCTTCATGATTACATAGTAACCGAAGCCCTGTAAAAGTGCTATGCCTATTGCGACGAAATCAGTTATCTTCTGTATACGTTTTCTTCCTGTTTCGCCCTCTTTTGAAATTCTTTCAAGAGGAGGAAGAGCGTATGTCAGGAGCTGCATGATAATCTGTGCGTTGATGATAGGTGTGATTGACAATGCAAATACTGTCGCATTAGCAAGCGAACCACCCGAAAGGATATCCATATAGCTGAGTATTGAACCACCATTCTGTTCAAGCATCAATCTTAAGATCTCTCCATCGAGGAAAGGAACAGGAATGAATACTGAACCGATTCTGTAAATAACTATAATGAATATTGTGAAAAGGATTCTTTTTCTGAGGTCTTCATTTTTCCAAGCGTTTCTGAAAGTTTCAAACACGCTATATCACCTCAGCCTTCCCACCTGCTTTTTCAATCTTTTCCTTAGCGGATTCTGTGAACTTAGCAGCCTTAACTGTAAGGTTCTTTGTAAGATTTCCGTTTCCGAGAATCTTAACGCCGTCAAGTTCCTTCTTGATGATACCTGCTGCGATGAGAAGTTCTGTATCAACAACTGTACCTTCCTTGAACTTTTCAAGTGAAGAAACATTTACTGTTGCATAAGATTTAGCGAAGATATTGTTGAATCCTCTCTTAGGGATTCTTCTTGCCATAGGCATCTGGCCGCCTTCAAATCCTGCTCTGAGTGAACAGCCTGAACGGGCTTTCTGACCTTTATGACCTTTACCTGCTGTCTTTCCGTTACCTGAACCGTGTCCACGGCCCTTACGGAAAGCGTCTTTGCTAGCGCCTGCTGCAGGAGAAAGTTCGTGTAATTTCATTGATTGCACCTCCCAGCTTATTCTACTACTTCAACAAGATGTGAAATCTTTGCGATTTTACCCTTAGTCTGAGCGTTGTCGGGCTGTTCAACAACCTGACCGATTTTCTTGAGACCTAAAGAGTGAGCTGTGGCAATCTGCTTTTCGAGTTTGCCGTTAAGGCTTTTAATGAGCTTGATTTTCATATTGCAAAGCCCCCCTTTAACCTAAAATTTCTTTAATTGTCTTGCCACGCTTAGCAGCAACTTCCTTAGCAGAAGTGCATGATGCAAGACCCTGAATTGTAGCTCTTACTACGTTGCAAGCGTTGTTTGAACGGAGAGATTTTGTTCTGATATCCTTGATACCAGCAACTTCTACAACCGCACGAACAGGACCGCCTGCGATAACTCCGGTACCGGGTGCAGCGGGTTTCATAAGAACTCTGCCTGCTCCGAATTCACCGATTACTTCGTGAGGAATTGTTGTACCCTTAAGAGAAATCTTTACGAGGTTCTTCTTAGCGTCGTCAATTCCCTTACGGATAGCATCAGGAACTTCTCCTGATTTACCGAGACCGAAACCAACTGTTCCGTTTCCGTCTCCTACTACGACTAAAGCTGCGAATTTGAAGATTCGTCCGCCCTTAACTGTCTTTGAAACTCTGTTAATGCAAACTACTCTTTCAACAAGCTCAAGCTTTGATGCATCTATATTAGCCAAAAGTCATTACCTCCTTATTAGAAATTGAGTCCGCTCTCACGAGCGCCTTCAGCAAGTTCCTTTACTCTTCCGTGATAGAGATAACCGCCTCTGTCGAAAACAACATCGGTGATTCCCTTTTCAGCGGCAGCCTTAGCGATAAGTTCGCCTACCTTGCGAGCGCCTTCGCAGTTTCCGCCGTCAGCGTCGAAACCTTTAACGAGGCTTGATGCTGATGCGAGAGTTACTCCGTTAACATCGTCTATAATCTGAGCATAGATGTGCTTTGTGGAGCGAAATACATTAAGACGAGGACATTCGGGTGTTCCTGAAATTTTACCGCGAACTCTCTTGTGTCTCTGGATTCTGGCTTTCTTTGTGTCAGGCTTTTTAACCATTTGAATTCACTCCCTTTCTTACTTCTTGCCCTTACCGGCTTTACCTTCTTTACGGATGATTCTTTCGCCCTGGTAGCGAATACCCTTGCCCTTATAAGGTTCGGGAGGACGCTTTTCGCGAACTTCAGCCGCAAACTGACCAACCTTTTCCTTATCGATGCCGTTAACAACGATTGTGTTGGGGTTGGGAACGTCGATTGTGATGCCGTCGATTTCAGGCATGATAACCTGGTGTGAGAAACCAAGGTTCATAACAAGGTTTTTGCCCTGCTTTGCAACACGGTAACCAACGCCTTCTACTTCAAGTGTCTTTGAGTAGCCTGTTGTAACGCCTGTTACCATATTGTTGATGAGTGTTCTTGTAAGACCGTGAAGTGATTTTGTTTCCTTCTGTTCGTCAGCACGCTTAACAGCGAGTGTTCCGTCTTCAAGAGTGATTGTCATCTTATTGTTGAATTCTTTTGTGAGTGTACCCTTGGGGCCCTTAACAGTAACTGTTGTACCGTCAATCTTTACATCCACCCCTGAAGGAACACTGATTAATGCATTACCTATTCTTGACATAAATAGTGTCCTCCTTCTTACCAGATGAATGCAAGGATTTCGCCGCCAACGTTAAGTTCACGAGCCTTCTTGTCTGTCATTATTCCCTTTGATGTTGAAACAATGGCAATTCCAAGGCCCTTCATAACCTTAGGCATATCCTCACAGCTTGAATATATTCTGAGTCCCGGCTTTGAAACTCTTCTGAGGCCTGTGATAACCTGAGATTTGTTTTCGCCGTACTTGAGGGTTACTTTGATTATACCCTGCTTTCCGTCTTCGATAACCTGAAAGCCCTTGATGTATCCTTCATCGAGAAGAATCTGAGCAATAGCTTTCTTTATATTAGAAGCGGGAATGTCAACTGTTGCATGCTTTGCAGAGTTTGCATTACGGATTCTTGTAAGCATGTCTGCGATTTTATCTGTAATCTGCATGTTGCTAACCTCCTTCTAAACTTTGTTGTTTAGCTTGTTTAAATCGTTCTTCGGTAAATTATTACCAGCTTGCCTTCTTTACTCCGGGAATCTGACCGTCATGAGCAAGTTCTCTGAAGCAGATACGGCAGATGCCGAACTTTCTGAGATATGCATGGGGTCTTCCGCAGATTTTACATCTGTTGTATGCACGGGTAGAGAACTTAGGCTTAGCCTGCTGCTTTACCTTCATAGAAGTTTTAGCCATATTTCGTTTCCTCCCTTAGTTTGCGAACGGAGCGCCAAGGAGCTTGAGAAGTTCCTTTGCTTCTTCGTCTGTCTTAGCAGTTGTGATAAAGTTGATATCCATACCACGAACCTTGTCTATCTTATCGTATTCGATTTCAGGGAAAATAAGCTGTTCCTTGATACCTGTTGAGTAGTTTCCTCTGCCGTCGAATGAGTTTCCGTTGATTCCGCGGAAGTCTCTTACACGGGGGAATGCAACATTGAAGAGTCTGTCAACAAACTCATACATTCTGTCGCTTCTGAGTGTAACCTTAACACCGATAGGCATGCCTTCACGGAGCTTAAAGT
>CALGTU010000012.1 GCA_937901465.1 uncultured Clostridia bacterium
ACCTTGCAGATGAAAATGGATTTGTTATTGTAAGAGATGTTTTATATGACTACTTGGGAAATGCTGAAAAAGTAATAATCCCTGACCATGTTACAAAAATCGGCGATTTTGCGTTCGAAGGTTGTAAATCTTTAAAAGAGATAACAATTCCTGCTTTTGTTACAGAGATTGGTACATGCGCGTTCAAATGTTGCGAATCTTTAGAAAAGATAATAATTCCTGATTCTGTTACAGTGATTGGTGATTTTGCGTTCTATAATTGTATATTTTTGAAGGAAATAACAATTCCCGATTCTGTTACAGATATTGGTGATAAGGTGTTCTCTGGTTGCGAAGACCTTGTTATCAAAGCGCCTGAAAATTCTTATGCACAAAAATATGCAGAAGAAAACGGAATGAAATTTAAAGCCATAAACAGATAATTTTATTGACTTACATAGATATAAGTGATAAAATATGAAAAAAGTTCAGAAAATTATAAAAAATCTTCAATATGTTCGGTTAACCGAACGCAAAGAATCGAAAAATATGGTATAATATATATATAAGGTAAAAGAAAGGAGAATTTTTATGGGAGAGAAAAAAGGATACACAGGTCTTCAGGCGAAAAACGAATGTAAGGGCAATGATGTTATTTTGAGAAGAGCTTTTGAGATACTCAGATATTTAAAGCATCATACCGACAAGGATCATCCCACAACTCAGACCGTAATGCGTGATGCTATCGATAACGTGGGTTCTAAGGGGTCTTTCATCAAGATGATGAAATGTATGGCGAAGGTGCTCAATTTTGATGAAGATGGATATATCAGGGAAGAAGAAGGCGACCCAAGATTACTATTCAGTGGTTTTGAAAAAATGCATGAGCATAAGGAATTCAAAGAAGGAGGAAGTTTCTCTTTAAAAGATATCTATTATAATCATCCGTTTTCACAGGACGAAGTAAGAAAGATAGTAACCGCCATAAAAACATCAACAATAATTCTTCCCGATGAACAGAACAAGCTTATTGAAAAGGTAAAGAGCGAACTTGCATCAGAGCATTTCAAAGACACTTCAGATGCTATATATACCAAAGAGCAGGTTTTCTCAAAATCTTTCGGAACAAATCTCATAAAGGTTCAGAAAGCAATATCAGAAGGCAGGCAGATAACTTTCAATATGAACTATTATGACGGCAAAAACAAACTTTTAAAATACAGAGAATCTCTCAAAATAAGCCCTTGTTTCATTATGGTTGACAGCGGAAAATATTTTGTTGCGGGTTGTTTTGAAAACAACGATAAGAAAAACCTTGCCATTATAAGAATAGACCTTATGTCTAAAATTGAGATGACAGAAGAATCAGCAACCAGACTCTATGACATTCCCGAACTTCAGAACGCCTCAAAAGAATATAATAAAATCTCTGAAAAAGATTTCAGAGCAAGGCATCTTGATATGTCCTACGATTCGCCGATAATTGTTGAAATGAAGGTCAGAAAGACAGCAAAGACAAAAAATTCTGTTAATTACACCCCCATTCACGACGCTTTCGGAGATAAATATACAGTAGCCAAAGAATGCGATGACTATGATATTGTAGGAGTAAGATGCAGTAGATACGGCATTGTAAACTGGGCTTTATCACACGATGAAGTTGAGATTATAAGCCCTGATTCCGTTATCAGAGAAATCAGGGAGAGACTTGATGAATTGAATAAAAAATACATAAAGGAGTAATTTATATGGATTATTTACAGGATTTAAAAAAAGGGCTTTACACAGATGAAGAGATTCAATATAAGATAAAGAATAATTACAGATTAACCCTTGAAGAACTGAAATACAATGAAGAAGATAAATCTGAAGTTGCCAATATAAAAAACTGGCTTCGTTATAGAATTCTTTCTCAGATAAAAAAAGGAGCAACACACGATTGCGATCGTAGCCCTATCGTTCACGAGATGTATAACAAAATATTTGAGACCGTCGGAAATGAAAAAGGCGAAGACAGGTATTTTGAAATAGATAATGTAACTCTCGAAACAGATACAATGAACTCGTTTGCAACGACATTCAATGAATTTATGAGAGTATGGATCAACAACGGAGCCCGATTCAATTACAAAACAACCCTCAGTCGTGATATCGATTTTCTCAAATTTATTGATAAGTGGTATGCCCGGACTGAAGATGAGGAAATAAAAGAAGTTATCCGCTTATTTAACAAGTTTGCAAAACTCACTCATTCACCTGCCAATATGATTCTTGTTCCAAAAGGATATAATTCAGAAAGAGGAAATAGCGGACTAATCAAGGACTACTGGGATTTAAGCCTCATAGACCTTAAGGGCATATATTCACAGAATGCGTATTACGATGACAGTTATAGATGGTTCTTTGAAAACAAGGATAAGTTTATGCTTAATGATTGGTTTGATGAAAATGGTAAAGTTAAACCTTTGTTCAAGGACCATTCGTTCAAAAAACCACTTCCCTCTGAAATCGGAGAATTCAAAGAATGTCTTCAAACTATTATAAAAAGAATTGAAAATCGAAGCAAGTTGCTGGAAGAGAAGCTATCCGAAAAGAATTAAAGGAGAATTTTACATATGACCTATTGTATTTCGGATATCCACGGCGATTTCAAGGGCTATAAATATCTTCTGGAAAAGGTGAGTTTTTCTGATAATGATAGACTTTTCGTTCTCGGTGATGTTATCGACAGAGGCGAGGGTGGAATAGAAATCCTCAAGGATATGATGATGCGCCCGAATGTTTTTCCGATACTTGGCAACCACGAATATATGGCGATTTCCTGTATAAAATTCTTACTTACAGAAATCACGGAAGAAAGCATAAAGGACCTTGATGAAAATATCATACGGGGACTTATGGAGTGGCAGAATGTCGGCGGGTATACAACTATGGACGCGTTTCACAGACTTACCCGTGAAGAAAAAGAGGATATCTATGAATATCTGCGTGAATTTTCTCTTTATGAAGAAATAAAAGTAAACGGAAAAAAATTCGTTCTCGTTCACGCGGGCATCACGGGGTTTGATGCCAATACTCCGCTTGAAGAATATCCTTTCAGCAATTTTCTTTTTAAAGTGCCTAACTATAACAGAGTTTACTATCCCGATAAATATCTCGTGACAGGGCATCTTCCTACCTGCGCTATTCATCAGAACAAAAGACCTTATTTCATCTATAAAGGAAATAACCATATCGCTATCGATTGCGGTTCTTATTGCGGAGGTCAGTTGGGAATGATATGCCTTGACACTATGGAAGAATTCTATTACAACTACAAAGAAGAAAGGGGTAACTGATATATGGCGTTTTTTATCACGGGGGATATTCACGGAACAACTAATATACATAAATTGCAGAGATTTTTTCTGGGGCGTGAAAATGAGTTTTCCAAGGAAGAAGATTATGTTATCATCTGTGGAGATGTAGGGGTATGTGGGTTTTCGGCTGAAGAAGTTGAAACAAGAAGAATATTAAGAGAACTGCCTGTTACCACATTGTTTATTGATGGAAATCACGAGAATTTTGAACAGCTTAATTCCTATGCAGAAGAAGAGTGGAATGGCGGAAAGGTTCATTTTATCGAAAACGATATTATTCACCTGATGCGTGGGCAGGTTTATGATATCGACGGAACAGTATTCTTTACTTTTGGCGGGGCGTATAGTACCGATAGGATGTATAGAAGGGAGGGAGTTTCGTGGTTCCCCGAGGAAATTCCGACAAGGGAAGAATATGAGGAAGGTTTTAAGAATCTCGAGAAAGTTGATTTTAAAGTGGATTATATCTGCAGTCATACTGCACCGAGAGAAGTTGCAGCAGCAATAGGTTATGGAGAGATGTCTGATGAGGAAACGGAACTGAGAAGATATCTTCAGCGCATAGCAGACTATACGGAATTCGATGCCTGGTATTTCGGGCATTTCCATGAAGATTCAGAAGTAGAAGATATGTTTTATTGCTTGTATGATGATGTTGTAGAGATTTAGCAGAACAGAAGAAATGAAAACTTAAGAAGGAATAACAGGAGGAAATAATATGAGCGATTTTATAATTAAAAATGGAGTTTTAGAAAAATACACAGGAAACGAAACCAAGGTAGTAATCCCCGATTCTGTTACAGAGATTGGCGAAGTGGCATTCCTTTGCCAAACAACTTTAAAGGAAATAATAATCCCCTCATCTGTTACAAAGATTGGTGAACATGCATTCGTTAGTTGCGTATCTTTAAAAGAGATAACGATCCCTTCATCTGTTACAGAAATCGGTAAATATGCATTCAGAAATTGCGAATCTTTAGAAAAGATAGCAATACCTTCATCTGTTACAGAGATTGGTAGATGTGCGTTCGAATATTGCGAATCTTTAAAAGAAATAACAATCCCCGATTCCGTTAAAGAGATTGGTGGATTCGCGTTCTTTCGTTGCGAATCTTTAAAAGAAATAACAATCCCCGATTCTGTTACAGTGATTTACGATGAGGCATTCAAAGGTTGCGAATCTTTAAAAGAAATAATAATCCCCGATTCTGTTACAGAGATTGGTGATATGGTATTCTCTAGTTGCGAAGACCTTGTTATCAAAGCGCCTGAAAATTCTTATGCGCATAAATATGCAAAAGAAAAGAAGATAAAATTTGAGGCTGTATAAATTAATATGGAGGAATTTACAATGATTGATTTTGTAATTAAAAACGGAGTTTTAGAAAAATACACAGGAAACGAAACCAAGGTAGTAATCCCCGATTCTGTTACAGTGATTTACAATGAGACATTCATGGGTTGCAGATCTTTAAAAGAAATAACAATCCCCGATTCTGTTACAGTGATTGGTGAAGGTGCATTCTATGGTTGTGAATCGCTTGAACAAATAACAATTCCCGATTCTGTTACAGAGATTTACGATGAGACATTCTCTGGTTGCAAATCTTTAAAAGAAATAACAATCCCTGATTCTGTTACAGAGATTGGTGATAGGGTATTCATGGCTTGCAAATCTTTAGAAGAGGTAACAATTCCTGATTCTGTTACAGTGATTGGTGAATTTGCGTTCTATAATTGTATATTTTTGAAGGAAATAACAATCCCCGATTCTGTTAAAGAGATTGGTAGCGGTGCGTTCATAGATTGCAAAAACCTTGCAGATGAAAATGGATTTGTTATTGTAAGAGATGTTTTATATGACTACTT
>CALGTU010000013.1 GCA_937901465.1 uncultured Clostridia bacterium
TATCCCTCCCGCTTTTCTGCATATTGTAAGGATATTTATAAGTTTATTCTCCATCGTCTGTAAGTTCCTTTTCCATAAGGTCATAAACTTCCTCGGGAATTTTACATTCAAATTCCTTTTCAAGCCTTCTTGATTTTCTGACCTTTCTGAAACATTCGAGCGAATGGCATATATAAGCTCCCCTGCCGTTTTTCTTTCCCGTTAAATCGAGTGAGATTTCGCCTTCGGGGGATTTTACTATTCTTATGAGTTCCTTTTTGGGTTTCATTTCGTTGCAACCCTTACAGTTTCTCATAGGTATTTTTTTCTGTTTCATAAAATCATTCAACTCCTGATTATTATTCGGGAATTTCGTTTTCAGGCTTGATGTCTATGGTGTATTTTGTGAGTTTAGCGGCAAGCTTTGCGTTCTGACCTCTGTTTCCTATGGCGAGAGAAAGCTGATTGTTTGGAACAATTACTGTGCATTTGTTCTTGAGTTCGCCTGTCTTTTCATCGGGTTCGGGATCGTTTATTGTAACGCTTATAACCTGTGCGGGAGAAAGTGCTGCTGCGATGAATTCTTCATCGTTTTCGCTATACTGAATGATATCGATCTTTTCGCCTTCAAGTTCTTCTATAATCTTTGTTATACGGCTTCTTCTGGGGCCTATGCAAGCACCCTTTGCGTCAACATTTTCATCGTTTGATAAAACAGCGATTTTTGTTCTTACGCCGGCTTCTCTTGAAATCGACTTGATTTCAACTGTTCCGTCATGGATTTCGGGAACTTCGAGTTCGAAAAGACGCTTAACAAGGCCATGATGTTTTCTTGAAACTTTAACGGTTGGTTTCTTGTCGGAATTCTTGATTTCCATTACATAAACCTTAACGAACTGACCCTCTCTGATGATTTCGCCGGGGATCTGTTCGCTCTTGAAAAGAAGAATTTCGTTCTTTTCAACCTGTAAAGTTGCTATTCCTGAAACAGCGTCGATTCTTACAACCTTTGCTGTTATGCATTCGCCTACTTTATCCTTGAACTGTTCAACGAGCTGAGCGTTTTCATAATCTCTGATGTCGTTTCTGAGTGACTGTTTAGCGGCACCTGCTGCACCTCTTCCGAATGAAGCGGGAGAAAGCTTTATTTCAATCTTTCCGCCTATCTTTACAGCGCCCTTTCCCTTTAACTGCTTTGCTTCTTCAAGCTTCTTTGCATCTTCAAGAGAGATTTCGTTGGGTGCTTCGGGTGTTTCAACAACATGCTTTATAACAACCATTGTTATCTTGTTCTTTTCTCTGTTGATTTCAATCTTGAAATCTTCATCTGCACAACCCGAAAATTCCTTATACTGTTTTCTTGCGGCTCTGATAAGACCTGTCTTTATCTTTTCGATAAGGATTTCTCCGTCAATACCGTTTTCTTTTTCGATACCGAGGAGCGCTTCGCCGAGCTTTTCTTTCTTTTCTTTCTGAACTGCCATTTTTATGAGTTCCTCCCTAAAATTTATTTTATGCTTTAATTAACTTATTCGTCAAAAAGACCTGCGTCATCGTTGAGCTTTATATATGCTGTATCGGAAATCTTTATTTCTTTTCCCGAAACGGTAACGCTTTCTTTTGAATATCCTTCAAGTGTTCCGACGATTTCCTTTTCGCCGTTTTCATCTGCTCTTATAAGGCAGACCCTGATTTCAGAACCCTTGTATTTTTCATAGTGTTCTTCCTTGCGGAGTTTTCTTCCGAGCCCGGGAGAACATGTTTCAAAGGTCCAGTCCTTTTCTTTTATGAAATCTTCTTCATCAAGGATTTTGTTGAAAGGACGGTGAAAAGCTTCACAGTCTTCAATGTCAATCCCTTCGGGCTTATCGATATAAACCCTTAAATACCATGTTGCGCCTTCTTTTTCGAAAACAACATCCCATATCGAAAGACCTAAACTTTCGGCGAGAGGACGCGCGAGTTCGAGCGTTTTAGCGACGGCTTTTCCGCCCTGTGAATTCTTTGCCAAATAAAAACCCCCTATACATAAACGAAAGACCGGCGCTTACGACGGTCTTGGAATTTGCTTATTAACTGGTGTTATTATACCATATTATTTTATAAAAAGCAATAGGTTATTCCCATTATTTTCGCAAATTTTCTTAAAAAGTTCCGTTTTTAAGGCATTTTGGCAGACATCGGCCTTTTATATTGTATAGATTGACCAAAAATTGTGAACGATTATGCTAAAATATTGATATTCTAATCAATTTGTGATAGGATAGAATGAGGTAAATATGAAGTTTTTTCGAAAGGAGGATGCTTTGTGGCAAATTTCATAGATATTTCGGGTAAATCCGAAAACGAAAATCTTAATGAAGATAAAGAAATGAACGAACTTTTTGAACGCCTCAAACTTTTTGAACAGAACAACTTCGATTATGAGATATTCACAAAAACCATTCAGGCGGGGGTAACAAAGCATATCCTCGATGATAAATTCACCTGTTATTACGGAAACGAATATTTCTTCTTCATGATAGGCTATACAGAAGAAGAATTCGGAAACGACCTTAACTCTTCGGTTGAAACGATAGTTGACCCCGATGACCTTAATCAGTTCAGAAAAGAACTCGATTACTGCATAAAGAACAACATCTCGAATTTCTATATGAATTTCAAGGTTACAAGAAAAGAAGGTTATAGGCTTTTCTTCAAAACATCGGTTTCTGTTTTTAAGGATGAACAATCGGGTGAATATCATTTCTACTGCGTTCATACAGACATAACAACATCTGTTATCAACGAACAGATTGCAAGCAGAAAGATGCATCTTTTAGAAAACGTATGCAACTCTATGATGACAGCTATCGCCATTTTAGAAGTTGACGAAACAACAATGAAGATGCGCGTTATGTATGCAAACCCATCGGCTGTAAAGATTTTCGGTGTTTCTGAAAAAGATTATAAGAAACAATCTTTCGAACCTATCTCAATCGCCGTTGCGGATGATGTTGAATATGTAAAGAGCGTTTTCTATGATGTTGTAAAATACAAGAAATCCGTTAAGATGGAATCGAGAGCGAAAACATCAGACGGAACACCTACTCAGTGGATTTATGCAAACATAAAACCCGCAACCCAGAGCAGAAACGGAAAGGTTACTGTTTTGGTTGAAGTTGAAAACATAACAGAACGTCATCAGCTCAGAACAGAAAACGAATATATTCTCGAAAATATGCCGGGCTTTATGGCTAAATATGTTATCGAAAAAACAGGGCCGAGGCTTCTTGAAGCAAACTCAAAATTCTATGAATTTTTCGGAACATCAAAAGAGATGTATGAAAAAGAAGGCGTTTATTATGTAACGCATTTCAATAATGAGATTGCTGACAGAGTCAACGAAAATTTCAATATGCTCCGTAGCGGTATACCCGTTTCTTTTGAATACAGAACCATAAAAGCAGACGGCGAAATGGCATGGATAAGACTTCAGGGGTCATGCATGGGTTTTGAAAACGGAAACCCCGTTTATCTTATAGTTCAGCATGATATAACCGATATGAAAAACCTTGAAGCAGAGCTTACCGAAGAAAAGGAACGCTATCGCATAGCCTATAAGAATTCAAAAACCCTTATGTTTGAATATAACATTCAGTCGGATAAACTATTCTATTTCGGAAGAGAAGAAAACGACAAGGGCGAAAAGGTTACTGTTATCGAAAACTATATCGGTTCGGGAATTCTTGACAGCGATACACACCCCGCAGACAGAGCTGTTCTTGTAAAATTCTTCAAGGGCGAAATCGACAGAAATGTAAAAATCAGAAGAAACGCACAGCGTTTCGGTTACAGCGGTTATGAATGGGTTGAACTTACCGCAAGCACCATTTATGACGATGACAAGAAGCCCCTTAAGATTATAGGAAATTTCCAGACAATAGGCGAACAGGATAACTCTATCTATGAAAAGATAGAAACTCTCATAAAGGAAAACAGAGAACAGAAATTTGCGATTATCCGAATGGATATCGACAATTTCAAGATGATAAACGACCTTTATGGCTGGAAAGAGGGCGACAAGGTTCTTTCTTTCATCGCAAACTCACTGCGTGATGTTGTTCCCGATGATAAATATCCTGTAGGAAGAATAACTTCTGATATCTTCTGTGTTTGTATGCCTTATGTTGACGACACAAATGTTTCGACAGTCATAAATATGATTATGGCGTCACTCAAAGATTATCCCGTTGACCTTGGTCTTTCGGCACATTTCGGAATTTATGTCACAGATGAAACTTCTGTCAATATCCCCGCAACGATTATGTTCGACAGAGCAAATCTTGCGCTTAAAACGGTAAAGGACAGAGTTTCTCCTGTATTCGCATATTTTGATAATAATTTAAGAGATACTCTACTCAACGAACAGATGATTGAAAAGGATATGCACGGCGCTCTTGAAAGCGGTCAGTTTGTTCCTTATTATCAGCCGAAATATAATATCTCGACAGGAAAGGTTGTCGGCGCAGAAGCACTTGTAAGATGGATTCATCCCGAAAAGGGAATTATTCCGCCCGGCTCATTCATTCCTCTCTTTGAAAGAAACGGATTCATCATAAATGTCGATGAATATATCTGGGAGGATGTATGCAGAAGAATGGCTTCATGGCGTGATAAGGGAATGGAAGTTGTTCCCGTTTCCGTCAACGTTTCAAGACTTCATATCTTCGACCCCAACTTTACAACAAAGATAAAGAATCTTGTTGCGAAATATAATATCGACCCCCGTATGCTCATTCTCGAATTTACAGAAAGCCTTCTCGTCGAAAACGCGGAAGAAATGCTTAAAATGATGAACGAGCTTAAAAACGAGGGCTTCAATATTTCGATGGACGATTTCGGCTCAGGATTTTCATCGCTCAATATGCTTAAGGATATGCCTCTTAACGAAGTTAAGATTGATAAGGAATTCTTAAATGAAACACAGTCGACAAACGCCGCAAAGGGAAAGACTGTCGTTGCGGGAACAATCCTTATGGTAAATCAGCTTGATATGGGCATAGTTGCCGAAGGCGTAGAAAATCACGAACAGGCGCAGTTCCTCCTCGCAGCAGGATGTGAAACGGCTCAGGGCTTCTATTATTCAAGACCTATCCCCTCGGCAGATTTTGAAAAACTTGTTTTCGGGGAATAATTTAAAATTACAGACACCTTCCCTTATGGGAGGGTGTTTTTTTCTTCTTAAAAAATAATTTTAGAAAAACTATTGACAAATTATTAAAAAAGTGTTAATATAATTACAGTTTTAAAAAAGGAGTAAGAAAAAATGAAAAAAATCAAATTTTTAATGGCAGGTCTTTTAGCACTCACAATGCTTACAGCTTGCACTGCGAAAGAAGACCAGTCAATAGGTGTTATCGGCGGTGCCGACGGCCCTACTGCTGTTATCGTTGGTGAAGAAGGCGAAGGTCCCGAGTTTATAGAAAAAACTGTTTTCACTTATGATGACGGTTCTTATGAAACAAATACCTATGATAAAAACGGAAATGTCGTTCAGTGGACATATTACAACCCTGATAAAACAGTTGATTCATACCAGACATATGAATATGATGAAAACGGCTTCAACACAAAGATTTCATATTATAATGGCGACGGAACACTCAGCGTTTACGACACATGGGCTTATGATAAAGACGGCAATATTACAGAATCTGCTTCATATGGAGCAGACGGAACAGTTTCTTCACGTATGACATTTGAATACGACAAGAACGGAAACTGCATAAAGGATACAGCATATGGCGAAGACGGAAAGGTTTCTGTTTATTCGGTAAGTAAATTTTCAGATGACAACAAGCTTATCAGAGAAGACAGCTATACAGGAAACGATGAACTCATAGCAACAAACGAATATGAATACGACGCTAACGGATATATTTCAAAGATGACAACATCAACTCCCGAGGGTATTGCTTCTGTTGGCGTTTATGAAAACGATGCTGACGGAAATGTCATCAGCGAAAAATGGTATGACGGAAACGGAAACGAACTTGATTATTCAACTCCCCAGATGCCCTAAAAGAAAAAGACAGTTTCTTTGAAGATGTGAGTATATATGACTTGACCCCCTCATAAAAAATGAGGGGGTTTCGTTTCTTTATAAAATAAAAAACACCCAGATTTCTCTGAGTGTTTTTCTTTGTGGTGAC
>CALGTU010000014.1 GCA_937901465.1 uncultured Clostridia bacterium
CGATTTAGATGGAAAAAGAAAACAAGACTTACCTGAAGTTACTAATGTTACTATAAATAATATTACTAATAATAGTTTTTCTTATAAAAATGAAATATTAGACGATGAAGCATATTATGTAAGTGTTGGTATAGAATATAATAAGAATTTAGGATATCCTGATGAATATGAAGTAGTATTGGGTTCTACAGGAGATATTTCTCTTACTGCTATCTGGGAAGCTATCACCTATGATGTTGAATATGATACAAACGGTGGCTCATGGAAAGAAATTGATTTCCCGACAGATGCGTTTAAATCATATACAATTGAAGACGAACTTACTCTTCCCGATGAAAATACAATCACAAGAAAGTATTATACATTCGAAGGATGGGAACTTACATTTGAAAACTCTGATTCTGCTGTAAGCGGAATAGTTGATGCTATACCTGCAGGAAGCTATGGAAAGGTTACTGCTACTGCTGTATGGAAAGCAATAGAATATACCATAACTTATGAAAACACAGCACATGGTGGAATTCCTGAAATAGATGGTAATCCGATGCCTTATGCAACTACTATCGTTAACGAAAACCAGACAAAATACACTGTTGAAAGCAGAGATATAGTTCTTTCTGAAGAAATCTCTTGCAACGGTTATGCTTTTAAAGGCTGGACATACAACGGCTCATCCGTTGCTGACAATACTATCTCTCTTCCTGCCGACCCTATGCCCGAAGGTATCACAATTTCAGGTGAATGGGAACCTATTCCATATACTGTAACATATAATACAAACGGCGGTTATTGGGATGCCGGATTTAATCTTATAAATTTCTCATCTTATGACATAACAAAATCACTTACACTTCCAACCGGAGATAATATTTACAGAAACTATTATACATTCAACGGATGGAAAATATCAGGCGATTGCAATAAGAGTGGAACAACTGTTTCTGTTCTTCCTGAAGGAACATACGGAAACGCAGTTGCAACTGCTGAATGGAATCCTATTCCCTATACCATTACACTTAATCTTAACGGCGGAAGACTTCCTGATGGAGTGAACATTCCTTCAACATATAGCAACGCAACTCTTATTACACTTCCTATTCCTTCAAAAACAGGATACACATTTGATGGATGGAAAGCGGTTGTTGACAGTGGTTACGCTGATAACGGAAACTTCCCGACGGGATATGTTACTAAAATTGAAAACAATTTCGGCAATGTAACGCTTACTGCGAACTTTACAATAAATCAGTATACAATTTCGTTTGATACTGATGGCGGAAGCGAAATTGACGATATCACTCAGGATTATGATACTGTTGTTACAAAGCCCGATGATCCTACCAAAGAAGGATACAATTTCATTGGTTGGTATGAAGATGAAGATTTAAAAATTGTTTTTAATAAAGTCCCCAAAAGCACCTATAACTATCTGCTTTCCACCCATGCTCGATACCTGAGATCTTACGGTAGCCTTGAAATCAGCACCCGTCTTCGCCTTCAAGTC
>CALGTU010000015.1 GCA_937901465.1 uncultured Clostridia bacterium
CTTCAAATTCTGATTTGGCTGTATCAACCTTATATATCTTGAGATTTTCTTTACTGCTTCCCCATTTTGAAGTTGCTTCATCATTAAGGTCAAAAGAAATTTTAACACTTCCAGATGATTTTACTGAATAAAGTTCGCAAAGAGAACTTACAACGCCAGGGTAATTTGCAAGTGCTGATGTGTATTCAACAAACTGTGTTCCATAAACATTTGCATTACCTTTCATTTCAACAGTTGCTATCCCGATAGTTTCTTCTCTTGTGAAAGGAACATCTTTATCAGATGTTTTTCCGTCGGTCTGTTTTGATTTTGGTGCAAGCCCTGCTAAAATTTCAACGCCGTCAGTAAGTCCGTCACCGTCGGTATCGGGATTTGCAGGGTCAGACATATTGTTTGATATTTCAAAAGCATCTGATATTCTGTCGCCGTCAGTATCGGCAAGATAAAGACTTAACCCATTTGATTCTTTATCGTAATCCGAAACTTTACTATCATAATTTTCTTTTATAAGTTCAAGAGATGAAATACCAACAGTAGCAAGTTCACCTGATGTTTCGGTTATGTAATCCTTATTCATACTGCTTACATAAACACCGGCGAAAATATAAACAGCAACAACGCCAGCAACGCCGAGTGCTATGGCTCTTATACGCTGTTTCTTTTCTTCTTCGGTTTTATATACAGAACGCTTGTATTTTGAATAACTCTTTTCTGTCTTTATAGGTTCAGAAGAAACATCACGTTTCTTTTCTTCCTTCATCATATCTATTTTAAGCGGTGGAAGTTCATCAAAAGAACGAAGGCCGTCGTATCTTCCGTTTCTGAGAGTTTTTGAATTATCGACTTTCTTTTCTCTTGCCTTTGAAAGATCGAGTTCGTCCATTCCGCTTTTTCCCGGTTCACGCACATTGTTGAAGTTATCTTCATCGGGTCTGTATGGCATAAAGCATTGCTCCTTTTGTCCGAATATAATAATACATAGTAATTATACCATATATACATATCAGAGTTCAATAATCACATTTGCCGATTTTTCGCATTGAAATTCATACAAAACCCAAAAATATATTGA
>CALGTU010000016.1 GCA_937901465.1 uncultured Clostridia bacterium
AACAGACCATGTATACTGATCTTCTCTACCATTAATGGTACAACCGTTCCAAATACAATCAATAGAACCGGATGACAATTCCATATCCTTTGCATCCCAGTCGATAGGCTGTTTCTTAAGTGTCCAACCACGACGGTTACATACTTCCTGTGCAAGTTCAAGGTCAAATCCCACATATTCACCATTGTCATCCATATAACCGTATGGTGGGAACTCTGCATCAAAACCTACGGTAAAGGTTTTCTGGTCGGCGAAATATGTTGAAACATAGCTTGAGTCAACTCCGCGTACCGTGTCAATGTATGCGCGCGTTACAGGCTGATTATATGCTACTATTGTTAAAACTTCCATGGCAGCGGGAGAAAGGGGTGTCTTCTTTTTGGTTTCAAGCGCTGTCTTTATGTAATCAGCATATTTTTCGGTTGTTGCCATCTGATAGGAATCACCGAGTTTTAAAATTTCAAGAGCACTTCCTGTTTCTTCGTAACGGTCTTTAAGAAGGTTTATCAGTTTTATTACAGTATCTCTTTCGACATCTGCCGCTTCAGCAATTCTGTCAAGTTCGACAGGATCTCCGCTTGCGAAAAGAATAGCCTCTATAACCGCTGTTTTTTCGTTTATCTGCATTATGTTACCTCTTTATTTCTTCCGTTGAATGTTATCGTTTCGTTATCATCGCTTATTGTTATTCTGCCTGCTTTTGTAAGTTCGAGAATAGCCAAAAATGTCGCTACTCTTTCGGATTTATCGGTCATGCCCACATAAAGCGAATTCATCATAACAGTTCCGCTTGTATAGAGTTTTCTTAAAACATAGATAATCTTTGATGTAACAGAAACCATCCGCTTTGAAACGATTTTTCCGAATGACTGGATTTTTACGGGTGCAGCGTCTTCTTTCTTGATATTGATACCCATCCAGGCATCAAAAAGTTCTTCTTTTTCATGAGTCATGCGGTAGGTGTTATCAAAATCGATTTTAAGAGGTCCACGGACGAAAACGTCATCGCCGCAATATCTTTTTGAAAGGATTTCTGCCGCTCTTTTACAGAGAGAATGTTCTATGAGCCTTCCCTCAAGTTCTTTTTTCATAACATCGGCTTCTTCGTGTTTGGGAAGAAGAGAAACTGTCTTGATGTAAATAAGACGTGCCGCCATCTCAAGAAAATCGCCTGTTACTTCCATATCGTATTCGTTCATCTTTTCGATGTAATCGAGATACTGTTCAACGAGAATTGTTATTGAAATATCATAGATATTGAGTTTATGTTTTGAGATGAGGTGGAGAAGAAGGTCAAGAGGGCCTTCGAATTGTTCGAGTTTGAATGATATTTCTGTCATATTACCCCCACTGCCATAGCGATAAGATCAACCCACATAGCGAGGTAATTAAGTCCTATCATAATGAGGTTTGAAAGAAATCCTATGGGGAAAGAAAGAATACCTGTTACAACAACAACCATAAAAACTATCGAAATAACTCTTTCATTTCTTGCAACCCACTGGTCAAATCTAGAAGGAAGAAATGCACCTAAAATCTTCGAACCATCGAGAGGCGGGATGGGGATAAAATTGAATATCGCAAGACCTACATTAAGGCTTGAGAAATAATAAAGCATTGTTGAAAGGTAATACACCATATCGCTTTCGGGATTGGCAAAATAAATGACAAATCTGAATCCGACAAGTCCGATATAAGCGACAATGATGTTTGAAAGAGGACCCGCTAATGCTGTAAGCGCCATACCGCCACGGATTGTATGTTTTCTATCAAACTTCAATGGGTTTACGGGAACAGGTTTTGCCCAACCGAAACCGCAGAGAAAGATACAGATTGCACCGATAATATCAATATGAGCGATAGGGTTTAATGTAAGCCTTCCCTGATATGCGGCTGTATCATCGCCGAGTTTATGGGCAGCCCATGCGTGAGCGTATTCATGAACCGGAGTTACCAAGAATATTATGATAAGCTTTACAAAAATTTCAAGAATTGTAGTGTTTCCGAATACGACAGTATCTAGAGTCATTTCTTCACCTCCGAAACATAGTTAGACACCATATATTATACTATAATTATTACAGAATTACAAGTGATTTAATCAAAATAAAATAAAAAGCGTCCGATAAAAACCGGACGCTTATTTACATAGTGTGGTTTAAGATTAAACGGCTCTTGTTACCTTGCCTGAACGAAGGCATCTTGTGCATACATGAATATGCTTAGGAGTTCCGTTTTCAACAACCTTTACTCTCTTTACATTGGGTTTCCATGCTCTGTTTGTACGACGATGTGAATGTGAAACCTTAATACCGAAAGTTACACCCTTTCCGCAAATATCACACTTTGCCATTTGGGTTGCACCTCCCTTTCCTTATCGAAATTATATTTTAATTAGTTTGATGATGTCTTTGCCATGTTTTCAACTTCAGCAGCGAAATCGTCAACACGCTTCTGGATACCTTCGCCTCTTTCGTAACGAACATAGTTTGTTACCTTGATGGAGCCGCCGAGGTCCTTAGCAACCTTGTCGATATACTTCTGAACTGTGTAGTCGCCATCCTTAACGAATACCTGATCAAGAAGGCAGTTTTCTGTGTAGTATTTACCGATCTTTCCTTCAACGATCTTAGCGATAACCTGTTCGGGCTTGTTAGCCATCTTAGGATCTTCTGACATCTGAGCCATCATAATTCTCTTTTCTTCTGCGAGAACATCTGCGGGAACAGCTTCCTTATTGAGATAAGGAGCGTTCATAGCTGCAATCTGAAGTGCACAATCCTTACCTACTGCGAGGAGATCTGCGTTGTCAGCAGCAATATCAGATTCAAGATTTACGAGAACAGCAATCTTGCCTTCGCCATGGATGTAAGGAACGAGGATTCCTTCCATTCTTTCAAAACGACGGATCTGAAGGTTTTCTCTGATCTTGAGGAAAAGTTCCTGAAGTTCAGCTTCAACTGTGATGCTGCCACCGCTGATTGTCTTTGTCTTGAGGTCATCAACATCAGCAGGGTTTGTATCAATGATTGTCTGTGCAACATTCTTAACGAATTCAACGAAAGCTTCGTTCTTTGCAACGAAGTCTGTTTCTGAGTTAACTTCGAGAACGCAACCTGCTTTTTTAGCAGGGTCTACAATTGCCATAACGAGACCTTCGGCAGCAATTCTTCCTGATTTTTTAGCCTGTGTAGCAAGTCCCTTTTCGCGAAGGAGAACGATTGCTTTTTCCATATCGCCTTCTGCTTCTGTGAGGGCTCTCTTGCAGTCCATCATACCAACGCCTGTTCTTTCACGAAGAGCAGCAACGTCTTTAGCTGTGATAGTAGCCATTGTTTTTTCCTCCAATTATAGTGATGAAAAATATATCAAATTATTCAGCGTCTTCTTCTGCTGTTTCTTCTGTAGCAGCTTCTGTGCCCTGTCTGCCTTCGATTACAGCATCAGCGATTGCGCCTGCGATGAGCTTAACAGCTCTGATAGCGTCATCGTTTCCGGGGATAACGTAATCAACATCATCAGGATCACAGTTTGTATCAACGATAGCAACTATCGGAATACCGAGCTTCTTTGCTTCTGCTACTGCAATCTTTTCTTTTCTGGGGTCAACGATGAAGAGACATCCGGGAAGTTTGTCCATATCCTTGATACCGCCGAGGAATTTTTCAAGCTTTTCAATTTCGAGATTGAGCTGGCTTACTTCCTTCTTGGGAAGGAGATCGAATGTTCCGTCTGTTTCCATTGTTCTGAGCTGAGCGAGACGTTCTACACGCTTCTTGATTGTCTTGAAGTTTGTCATCATACCGCCGAGCCATCTTGCGTTTACATAGTAACCGCCGCAACGGATAGCTTCTTCCTTAACGGAATCGCCAGCCTGCTTCTTTGTGCCTACAAAAAGAACTGTCTTTCCTTCTGCAGAAATCTTGTGTACGAAGTTATAAGCTTCTTCGAGTTTCTTTACAGTCTTCTGAAGGTCGATAATGTAAATACCGTTTCTTTCTGTGAAGATGTAAGGTGCCATTTTTGGGTTCCATCTTCTTGTCTGGTGTCCGAAATGAACGCCTGCTTCAAGAAGCTGTTTCATAGATACTACTCCCATTGTAGTTCCTCCTGTTAAATTGGTTTATTTTTTGCCTCCGCAGTGCTTGGCTTATCGACACCCGATTGGCAACCGGGAACCAAAGATAAAAGCCCTGCGTGTGAAGTGCTTAATAATTATATCATATCGTAGCAAGTTTTACAAGAAAATTCTTTTTGTTTATTTGCACAAACTTTCCAACGAGAAAGAGGTCTTTTTTGTGATAACGCTCGATTTTTGCGGTTTTATGAGGATTGTATCCTTTCCTACAACCGAAATTTCGTCACAACGGATAATCATATCGTCATCTCTGCCAAGTATTCCGAAAAAGCGCGGTCTTCCGTAAACAACAAGAGAAGTTACGGAAGAAGTTTCAAGATCCATTTCAACATCATCAACAAAGCCTATTTTTGTTCCGTCGGTTATATCGATTATTTCCTTCTGTTTAAGTTCAGAAAGACTGCATATCATAGTTATTCCCCCTTTACAGAGTATTCTATGACTAAATCTTTCCTTTAATTCTGTCGAGTGCACTTTTTTCAAGGCGCGAAACCTGTGCTTGTGAAATCCCTATTTCCTTTGCGACTTCAACCTGAGTTTTTCCTTGAAAAAATCTTAAGAACAGAATATTTTTCTCTCTCGGAAGAAGAGTGTTTATCGCTTCTTTGAGTGAAAGCTCGTCTACCCAATCGGCATCGCTGTCTTTATCGCCTATCTGGTCGAGGATATAGAGTGTATCGCCTGAATCGGAGAAAACAGGTTCATAAAGCGAAACGGGATCAGTTATACTTTCAAGCGCTGTTACTACATCGGAAGTTTTTGCACCTATCTCTTTGGCGATTTCTTCTATGGTACATTCTCTGCGGTTTCTTGCATACAGAACTTCTTTTGCCTGAATAGCCTTATAGGCGAGATCACGGAGAGAACGGCTTACTCTTATCGGGTTATTATCACGAAGATAGCGACGGAGTTCGCCCGAAATCATAGGAACGGCATAGGTTGAAAATCTTACATTCTGAGAAATGTCAAAATTATCTATCGCTTTCATAAGTCCTATACAACCGACCTGAAAAAGATCATCGGGATTTTCTCCCCTGCCGATAAATTTCTGTATGACGCTTAAAACAAGTTTGAGATTTCCCTTTATAAGTTTTTCTCTCGCTGATTTATCGCCCGCCTGATATTTCTTTAAAAGTTCTATCTTTTCTGCCTCTTTAAGAACTGTCAACTCTGATGTATTCACTCCGCTGATGTCAACCTTGTTATAATACATAAACTCAGTCCCCCTACAGCAATTACTAAAAGTAATTATTGCAAAGAAACCGAGTTTATATACAAAGGAGACTCTATATTTTTTCCATAGTAACTTTAAGTTTTTTGATGATTTTCTTTTCAAGTCTTGAAATATATGATTGCGAAATCCCGATTATATCAGCAACTTCTTTCTGCGTTTTTTCCTTACCGTCGATAAGGCCGAAACGCATTTTCATGATAAGTCGTTCTCTTTCTTCAAGATGTTCTATCGCGTCTAAAAGAACACTTTTTTCCGCTTCGGATTCTATATTTCTGTTTACTGTATCGTTATCTGTTCCTAAAATATCCGAAAGAAGAAGTTCGTTTCCGTCCCAGTCGGTATTAAGAGGTTCGTCTATTGAGATTTCTATTCTGCGTTGTGATGTTTTTCTGAGAAACATAAGTATCTCGTTTTCAATACAGCGTGACGCATAGGTTGCAAGTTTTATGCTTTTATTCGGACAGAATGTATTTACAGCCTTTATAAGTCCTATCGAACCTATCGAAACAAGGTCTTCGAGTCCTACTCCCGTTGACTCGAATTTTTTTGCTATGTAGACTACAAGTCTTAAATTATGGACTATAAGCTGTTCTCTTGCTGTTGCGTCATTTTCTGAAAGAAGCTGAAATGCTCTTTCTTCTTCCTCTTTTGTAAGAGGTGGCGGAAGAGTGTCGGCACCGTTGATATAAAATACTTCTCCGTTTTTAAACCCCATTTTTATAAGTAGTTTTTTTATAAACCCTATTATCTGTTTCATATATTCCTCCGTTATGTTAAAATCGTTGGATTAAAGATTGCCTCGCAGTCGTTTTCCTGTCTTCCCGCTATACCTATCATGGCGTCAACACTTTTCATCTCTCCCGTTGTTTCGTTTTTTATAATGACGCTTTCGGGAATAAACGCGGGGATTATTCCGCTTTTGTTGACGGTTGTATAGGTAAGAAAACGAAGTCCTTTGAATTTTTTATCGGTAAAAGGAACTGTATAATCTTCGGTTAAGCCTATTTTTTCATAGTCGCAGACTATTACGGGTGTTCCTGTGAAATTGTCTACAAGGCGGTTTCCCGAGTCGGCTATTCCTTTCAGAGAAAAAGTCTTTTCGGCAAAAGAAATCACAACAGAAAATTTATCTGAAACAACAGATTTTCTATCGAAAAGATATCTGAAAAAAGAAATCGCAAAATAAGCGATTATTGTTGATATTATCAACATAGAAAGTGAAAAATCGGCATAAAGCGACATATTGTTATGGATAAAAAAGTCGCTTCTTGACAATTCGATAAAAGCAGTTGCTACTCCTGAAAAGATAAAATTTACCGCAAAGAAAATGAATGTGTTTTTTATGTATCTTGAAAATCCGCCGAAACCGAATGAAATAAGGACTATGACAAATGCTCCCGAAAGTTTTATGAGTGTAAGCAGAAAAGGATTCATAGGCGGAAGAAAAATAAGAAGTGAATAGAGGCTTCCGAAAAGAGATGAAAGGATTAGTCTTGATGTTTTTATCTTTTCTGATGTTAGTCTTGATGTTGCTTTTATCAGAAAAAAGTTGACATAGATATTGAGTGCTATCAAAACATCAACATAGACTATCATTTTATCATCTCCCTTACGATATAATCATAAACCACACGGGTTGACAAACTTGTCGATTGGGGGACGGGATTTATTTTTTGTTAAAGTAAACAAAAAGTCCTCCCTTTTGAAAAGAGAGGACAAGCATATTTTTGTTTTAAAATCAGAAACCGAGTTCTTCTTTGACGAGAATGACTTTTATGCGGTCTTTTATACGCTGTTTTGCCGAAATAACATAGTTACAACAAATTCTTGCACCGTCACAGCCGTCGCTTATTTTTCCGTCTATTCCTATACATACACCTGTTTTCTGGCAGTATGTATCGCAGGAAAGGCGTTTTGTGTTGGCGGGTGCGGCAATAGATTTCACACGTTTTGCCGCTTCATCGATATTTCTTACAACCTTATTCATTCCTACAACCATGATAACCTGACGAGGTCCGAATGTTATCGCTGAAACGCGATTACTGTTGCCGTCAACATTATAAAGATATCCGTCTTCTGTTACTGCGTTTGACGAACAGAGATAACTGTCTGCCGAAAAACAATCACGATAGAGTTTTTCAATTGCTTCTCCCGAAAGACCCGTTCTGTCGAGATAGTTATAATCGCCTGATTTCAAAAGGTCGATAACTCCACATTCCTGAAGGCTTACAGAACCGCCTGTGCTTAATGTTTCGCCTTTTGTAAGAAGCGATTTCACAACAGAAAGGGCTTCTTCTTTATTTTCGCAGATATATGCTTTCATATTGTTCTTTTCGAGCGCTTTTGCAGTTCTTTCAAGCTTTTGTGTTATAACCGCATCAAGATTTGTATTCATAGGATTTCCTCCGTTTTTTGTTTTGAAATATTATACCATTTTAAGCAATAATTTTCAAGCGGTATTATAATGCTGGTATTCTTTATGAAAGGTATATGGTATGTTTTGTTTAAATTTTACAAAATTAAACTCAAATATATTCAATAATTGTTATTATTAGCGGTTGTTTATATTTTTGAAATTGTGCTATAATATATACAAACATTGATAAATGATGTTTTTAAACAAAATAATTGGAGGAAAATTATCATGAAAAAGTTTCTTGCTACAGTAGCTGTTGCTACAATCGCACTTTCTACAATGGCTCTCGCTGTTTCAGCTGAATCAGCTACAGTTGTTGAAGCTACACTTCCTGCTGCTACAGATGCAGTTGCTACAGACGCTCCTGCTGCAACAGACGCTCCTGCTACAACAGACGCTGCTGCTAACCCTGAAACAGGTAACTCAGCTGTTGCTCTTCTCGCAGTTCCTGCTGCAATCGCTGCTGCTGCTGTAATCGCTAAGAAGTCTAAGTAAGATTTTCTTGTAAAACCCGTTCCTTTATGGGAACGGGTTTTTTCTTTTTTATGGGTTATTTTATTGACTGACAGAATAAAATACTATATAATATATGTATACTTTTTTAAGGAGGATTAAGACAATGGGTATTAAAAAGGCAATTATAGATTCTGTAAAAGGCGGTCTCGCGGATACATGGCTTGAGGTCTACGAAGCCGAAAATATGACAGGTCAGACTCTTCTTGCCAGCGGTAAAGCTGTAAGAAAAGACGGAAGAAACAACAATACACAGGGCAATGCAAATATTGTTTCTAACGGCTCAATTATCCACGTTTATCCCAACCAGATGATGATTCTTACCGATAACGGAAGAATTGCAGACTATTCAGCCGAAGAAGGAACTTATGAAGTTTATCTTTCAAGTGCTCCTTCAATATTCAACGGCGAACTTATGGATTCTGTAAAGGAAACTTTCAGCAGAATCAAGTTTGCAGGTACTCCCTCATCAGCTCAACACGTATTCTTTATAAATCTTCAGGAAATCAAGGGTATCAAGTTCGGAACTGCTAACCCTATCAACTATTACGATAATTTCTATGATGCGGAACTTTTCCTCCGTTGTCATGGTACATACTCAATAAAGATTACTGACCCATTGAAGTTCTATACAGAATGTTGTCCAAGAAACTCAACAAGAGTTGAAGTTGAAGATATATTCACACAGTATAGAAGTGAATTCCTTATGGCTCTTCAGGGTGCTATAAACAAGCTTTCTGCTGACGGAAAGAGAATTTCACACGCTATGTCAACACTCCCTGAACTCGCAAAGTATCTTAACGATGCTCTCGACGAACAGTGGAGAGAAACAAGAGGCTTTGAAATCGTTTCTGTTGCTATTTCTAACCTCGATTATGACCCTGAAAGCAAGGAACTTATAAATCTTCGTAACAGAGCTGCTATGCTCAAAGACCCATCAATCAGAGAAAGCTATGTTCAGGCGAATGTTTCTGAAGGTCTTAAAGCTGCAGGTTCGAATTCAGCAGGCGCAGGTCAGGCTTATTTTGCTATGGGTATGGGAATGCAGAACACAGGTGTTAACACATTCTCACAGACAAACTCACAGCAGATGGCTGCTATGCAGGTAAATGGCGGAGCTAATGCAGGCGGTTGGAAATGTGCTTGCGGTGCCGAAAACACAGGTAAGTTCTGTTCTGAATGTGGCGCACAGAAACCCACTCCTCAGGGAAGTTGGAAATGTGCTTGCGGTGCTGAAAACACAGGTAAGTTCTGTTCTGAATGCGGAACTCCCAAGCCTTCAGCAAACTGGAAATGTGCTTGTGGTGCCGAAAATGAAGGCAAATTCTGTGCTGAATGTGGCGCTAAAAGACCTTAATCTATAAAGGTATATAGGGGAAAGAATATGACTACTATTCAATATAAATGTCCCAACTGTGGCGGGCCTTTACAATGGAGTGCTACAAAGCAGACTTTTGCTTGTGATTACTGTGGAAGTGAATTCACAGAAGAACAGCTAAAAATAGCATTCCCTGATATAGAAGGAAAAACCTTAGAAGAAAATGTTGAAGAACCCGAGGTAAAGGAATTTGAGGAAAATACCTCTCTTTACAGATGTGGAAGCTGTGGTGCTGAAATAATCGCTGAAACAACAACTGCCGCAACATTCTGCTATTATTGTCATAATCCTGTTATCATAGAAGGCAGACTTTCGGGTGACTATAAACCTTCACATGTTATTCCGTTTGTTATCGAAAGAGAAAAAGCACTTTCGATATTCAAGGAATGGTGTTCTAAAAAATGGTTTTTACCTAATGATTTCAAATCTGAGCAACAGCTTGAAAAAATGACGGGAGTATATATTCCATTCTGGCTTGCTGACTGTAAAACCGACGCTAACATGACTGCTTTGGGTAAAAAAATAAACACATGGCAGTCGGGCGACAGAATTTATACCAGAACAAAGGAATACAGTGTAAAGAGATCGGCAATCATCGACTATATGAAAGTTCCTGCTGATGGTTCTTCAAAAGCGGAAAACTCTCTTATGGAAGCTATTGAGCCTTTCGATTATAATATGATGAAGCCTTTTTCGATGTCTTATCTTTCGGGATATCTTGCTGAAAAATATGACATAAAGAATATCGATGTTTTACCAAGAATAAAAGAAAGAGTTGCATCAAATTCTGAAAATATGCTGAGAGAATCTATGACAGGATACTCTATGATTATTCCTCAGAACAAAAACACAACTCTCATAAAGACAGACTGGCATTATACGCTCTTCCCTGTATGGTTTATGACATATAAACACAGAGACAAAAGTTATTATTTCTCAATAAACGGTCAGACAGGTAAACTTGCGGGAACTCCCCCGTTTGATACCAAAAAAGGAGTTTTGTTCTCGGCAGGAATAGGACTTTTAGCATCTGTACTTCTCGGAATTATTATGATTGTGGGAGGTATTGTGTAATGATGAAAAAACTTACTGCTTTCATATCTGTTTTCGTTATATCGATCGCTCTCTTCTCTGTAAGCGTTTATGCTAAAAGATACGACGAAGGAAAGGTTTTTGTTTCTGACAAGGAAAGTTATCTTTCAGATTCTGAATTCGACGATATAGTTGATACCGCAGAAAAATTATCCGATAAAACGGGATATAATGTAGGTATCATAATTACAGATGATATAGGTCATAAAAGTCCTATGGCTTTTTCAGATGACGCTTATATGGACGTTTTCGCGAAAAACTCAGACGGATTTATGATTCTTCTGAATAACGATACCTATGAAGACCATATCTCAACATCAGGAAATGCTATTCTGATGTATTCTGACGCTCGTCTTAACAACACTCTTGACAGTGCGGGAAGTTATCTTAAAGAAGAAGACTTTTATTCAGCACTGAAAACAATGCTCGGAAAACTGGATAGTTATTATAGCGACGGAGTTCCGCCTGAAAATGAAGGATACACCAAAGACGATATAGAAGACGCTGTAGGACAGGGGTTTATTGAAAGACTTATAAATCTTGTTCATCGGTTGGGCATTTTATTCGTCATCTTCATTGTTGTTTCGATTGTTACATTCTTTATTGTAAAATCATCATACCGTTTCAAAACGGCTGAATCTGCAAGAACTTATGTAAATAAATCAGAAACTTTCTTCAGAGAAAAGTCTGATACATTCATAAGAGAATATACTACAAGCCACAAGATTTCTTCTGATAGTTCCGGTGGCAGCGGAAGCAGAGGCGGAAGCGGAAGAGTCGGCGGTTCATCGGTTCATCGTTCAAGTGGCGGCGGTTCTTTCGGCGGTGCAAGCAGAAAAAGATAATAATGACAAAAATAAAAGGTACCCCGCGGGGTACCTTTATTTTTTATGGTAAATTTGCAAGAAATTCTTTTATCTCTCTGTTGAGACTCGCTACGGGGAGTCCTACTACATTGAAGAAATCGCCGTCAATTCCCTTTACAAACAGGCTGCCGAGTCCTTGTATTCCGTAAGCGCCCGCTTTATCGAAAGGCTCTCCTGAAGCAATATAATTTTCGATTTCTTCTTCTGAAAGCGGATAAAATTCGACTTCGGTTTCTTCGCGGAAAGAATGACTCTGTCCGTTCATAAAAAGAGCACAACCTGTTACTACATAATGAATTTTTCCCGAAAGAAGACCAAGCATTCTTCTTGCATCATCTTCATCAACGG
>CALGTU010000017.1 GCA_937901465.1 uncultured Clostridia bacterium
AATAGGTGAACTTTATGGCCATACATTCAACTATACAGAAGCCGATATGGGTGGATGTGCAATTGATAAATACGGCGACCCTCTGCCTGAATCCGAACTTAAAAAATGCACAGATTCCGATAGCGTTCTTTTAGGCGCAGTAGGCGGTGATAAATGGAACGATGTTCCCGGAAATATGCGCCCCGAAAAGGGACTTTTGCGTCTTCGTGCAGGAATGGGAGGTTATTCAAACAACCGCCCCGCAAAGATATGGAAACAACTTTCAGAGGCGTCACCACTCAAAAAATCCATAGTTGAAAACGGCATTGATTTCATCATTGTGCGTGAACTTATAGGCGGAATTTATTTTGGTGAACATAAAACCGAAAACGGCGTTGCAACCGATGTTTTAAAATACAGCGAGGAAGAAATCCGCCGTATCGGAAGAATAGGCTTTGAAACCGCAATGAAGAGAAATAAAAAACTCTGCTCTGTTGAAAAGAGTAATGTTTTGGATTCAAGCCGTTTGTGGAAAAAAGTAATGCATTCTCTCGCTGAAGAATACCCCGAAGTCGAACTTTCCGATATGCTTGTCGATAACTGCGCTATGCAGATAGTTAAAAATCCTGCCCAGTTTGATGTTATTGTAACAGAAAATATGTTCGGCGATATTCTTTCAGATGAAGCGTCTATGATTACAGGCTCAATCGGAATGATTCCGTCATCAAGCCTTGGTGCAACAAAGTGCGGACTTTACGAACCAATTCATGGCTCTGCTCCCGATATTGCGGGAAAAGATATTGCAAACCCAATAGGAACAATTCTTTCGGCCGCAATGATGCTCCGTTTCAGTTTTGATATGAGCGATGAAGCTGATGCTATTGAAAAAGCCGTTTCAAAGTTCCTTGATGAAGGCTATCGAACAGCCGATATCATGAGCGAAGGAAAAACTCTTGTCGGCTGCAAAAAATGCGGCGAACTGATAACAGGCTATCTTTGTAAGGAGTAACAAAAATGTATTTTGATGATATAAAAATAGGTCTTACAACAGAAATCGCTCCTGCTGTTATTGAAAAACAGAAGATGATAGATTTCGCTGTTTTGTATGATAATATCCCACTCCATACCGATGAGGAATACGCAAAGAAAACTCCTTTCAAAAAACTCATAGCCCCAGGTGTAATGTCATTTATGTCTGTCTGGGCAAAGTATCTTGAGGTCGACTTTTTCGGCGAAGAACTTTTAGCGGGCAAATCAACAAAAATCGAATGGTTAAAACCCGTTTTCGCAGAAGATGTTTTAACGGGAAAAGCAACAGTAACATCAATGACAAAACGAAACGCAAAAAACGGTATCGTTGAAGTTACAATAGAAGCTTTCAATCAGAACGGCGAACTTGTTCTTACAGATATAACAGAAGCGATAGTAAAATGTAAACCTTCGGAGGAATAGAATATGGATTTTGAAAAACTAATTTCAGAGAGATATTCCGTGAGAAAATTTGACCCCCGTCATCTTTCTCAAGAAGAGATAGAAAAAATTCTTTCAGCATCTCATAAAGCACCGACAGGTTGCAATTATCAGCCACAAAGAATTTTGGTGCTGAATACCGATGAATCTTTAGAAAAACTGAAAAACTGCACCAAATGCCATTTCAATGCACCGACAGCCATGCTTGTCTGTCATAATAAAGAAGAAAGCTGGAAAAGGGTTTATGACGGTGCTGTGTCTTCTCCCGTTGATGCGGTTATTGTCGCAACATATATGGTGCTTGCTGCTCAGAATATCGGCGTCGGAAGTTGTTTCGTAATGCATTTTGACCCAAAAGCTATGCGCAAGGAATTTTCTATCCCCGAAAATATCGAGCCTTCGCTTCTTCTCGTTATGGGTTATCCCGCCAAAGACTCTGAGCCACTCGATATGCATTATAAAAACCGTCCTTTAGATGAAGTTGTTTTCTATGATAGTTTTTAAAATGAAAATAAAAAAGACAGTACAGATTTTTCTGTACTGTCTTTCTTTTTGTCGGATTATTTCTTTTTCGAGCCGAGTTCCGAGATTATCTTTATGAAACTCTGAACGTCGGTGAAGTCCTTATAAACACTTGCAAAACGAACATAAGCAACATGATCTATCTTCTCGAGCTTTTCAAGAATCATATCGCCGATTTCGGTGCTTGAAGCCTGATTCTGCATAGCGTTTGCATAATGATTTTCAACATCGTCAACCATTTTATCAACCATATCAACGCTTACGGGACGTTTCTTAATTGCTGTGTAAATACCCTTTATAAGCTTGTTTCTGTCAAAAGGCTCAAATGTGCCGTCACGTTTTAAAACCATAAGGAGTGGCATTTCAACACTTTCATAAGTTGTGAATCTCTTACCGCAATTACTGCATTCTCTTCTGCGACGTTTTTTTCCGTCAGCAGGACGGGAATCGATAACCTTTGTATCTTCATAATCACAAAACGGACAACGCATAACGACACTCCTTGATGTTCTGATTTGTTTATACCGAAATTTTATTTATACTTATTGTATAGTTATGTGATTATTATACTCTAAAAAGAAAAACTTGTCAACAGTTAAGCGAATAAATTTCTTCAACAAAATCCTCGGCAACCTCTTTGAGAGAACAGGGTGTAACGAGATTTCTTACAAGTAACTCGAAAAAAGAATCTGCAATTTCCTTTTTTGTCGTCACATCGCTTACTTTTTCGGAATATTCTTCGCCGAAAAGAGAAGAAGAAACCGAAAAAGAATATCCGCCATTTCCGATTGTCATAGTGTAATGGATTTTATCCCCTCCGACACTCTCACACCTGACAACCGATGGATCTGATTTCATAACGGGCCTCCTTAAATAAATGCTTCGCAGTCTGCCCTATAATGTTACAGATAACGAAAAAATCTTGAAAGTGGCTGAATAATTTTTCTTTCGACAAAATTCTTCTGTTTTTTCAAAAACCATTGTGTTTATATACAAAAGATTTTGTCGGATAGCGTAAAATAGGGGCTTTGTATTAAATTTGTTCATAAATGTTCAAAAAATGTTCTTGAAATTCGGCGTCTCATCTTCAGCAATATCTTCGATAGAATATATAACCGAGTTGATTCCCGATAAAAAATCTCCTTTTTTCATACTATCCGCATCAAGAAGTTCTGAGATAAAAAGTCCCGTTTCATCAAGCTTATCCTTGTTTACAATAAAACAAAGAACTTCCGTTTTCTTGTCCCAGAGAGAAAAAATTTCTTTCATATCATCAGAAACCCTTTCTCCGTTTTCATATTTTTCTATAACATTCCTGCATTCTTCTTTCATCTCTCTGCAACTATTCCTTACAATAAAAGTTCCCGTAAGAGAAATTATCATAATAAATGAAATTATAACCGAACATAAAACAACTCTTTTCATTATTTCTCCTTTTCTATTATGTTGATTTTTTCGTTTTTGTCACAGGTCATTAAAAAGATATCTTTTCTTTTAAGATTTCTTTCTTTAAGAACTTTTTCCAGCCAGCCCTCACCTTTATTTATCGAAGACAACGCATCTTCAATCAGAACGCCGTCGTTTATTATAACCGCGGGCGGATTCATATCAACACCCTTTATATCCATATCTGAATTAACGGGCGTTCTGTAAGAAAATTTCTGTAAAACCGAAATTTTACCTGTTGTTTCAGCTATCGCAAAATGAACTTCCGATATATCGAAAATCCCATAACCGTGTAAAGCCTCTAAAATGTCGTCAGCCGTAAACCTTAGTTCTTTTATTACCTTCTGGTCGATAACGCCGTCTTTTATTATAACTTTCGGATTTCCCGAAACAATGCCTCTTATCCGCCTTGATTTAAGCGTTATCCCCGACATTATAACATCAAGACAAACAAGAACAGCAACAGGAATAAGTCCTGCAAAAAGCGGAACAGAAACATCTTCAACAGGAAGAGTTGCAATATTCGAAACAAGAATTGTAACAACAAGCTCCGAAGGCTGAAGTTCACCTATCTGACGCTTTCCCATAATCCTTACCGAAAAGATTATAAAAAGATAAACTATAACCGACCTTATAAAAAGTATCGCCATAAATCCCACCTCTTTTTTAAAAATATTCTTGTCATAATTTTCTTTTATATTCGGAATATTTTTTCACTCTGTGGGAAAATCTATAACAGTATACTTTTAAACGGAGGTCTGTCGTTTGGATACCAATCTTTTTGAAAATAAAAAAATTCCTTCTAATACAGAAAGTCTTATTGCCGACCTTACAACCATTATGGGCGATAATGCAGGACTCTTAAAAAACCGCATAGAAATATCAGGAATAAAATGTGTTTTTCTTTCTTTCGACGGAATGGCATCTCTTTCTATCATGACCCAACTTGTCCTTCGCCCGTTAGAAGAAATCGAAATCAGAAGGGCAACCCCCTATGAACTCAAAAATCATATAAAATCAAAGCTTATTCTTTCAACCGATAGCATAGAAGTTTTTACCTATGGCGACCTTGTAAGAAGACTTATGTCGGGTTTTGTCTTTCTCTTTATCGACGGAACAGAAGGTGTTCTGGGCTATGGGATACAAGGCTATGAAAGAAGAATGGTAGGCGAACCTACGGGTGAAACAGATATAAAAGGCGGAAGAGAGGGCTTTACAGAAACTCTCAACACCAACATTTCTCTTATCCGAAGAAGAATGAAAACTCCCGAACTCCGTTTTGAAAGATTTGTCATAGGAAAAAAGAGCAAAACCGATGTGGCATTCGTTTATCTCAAAGATAAAGCAGACAGAAAAATGCTCCGTGAAATGCGAAAAAAACTCTCTTCAATAGAACTCGAAACAGTTCTTTCTTCAGGCTATATAAAACCCTTTCTCGAAAGCGATAAATCTGGATTTTTCGATACAGTCGGAACAACCGAACGCCCCGATGTTCTTTGCGGAAAAATCCTCGAGGGAAGAATAGCAATGCTTATAGACGGAAGTCCCTATGCCTTGATAACACCCTATCTTTTTATCGAAAATTTTCAGACACTCGATGATTATGCGTCGCGCCCTTTTTATGCCTTTTTTATAAGAATGATAAAGATAATCGGATTTTTTATCTCGGTTCTTCTTCCCGGTGTTTATGTCGGGGTAGCAACCTTTCACCCTGAATTTTTCAACGAAAAACTCCTGCTGATTTTGGCAAAAGCAGAATCAGAAGCACCCTTACCGCTTTTTGCAGAAAGTCTCATAATGCTCCTTTTGTATGAACTTATAAAAGAATCCGCAATAAGACTTCCTCGCGCGATAGGAAGTGCGGTAAGTATAATAGGCGGTTTTATAATAGGCGATGCTGCCGTTTCATCGGGGATAGTCAGCAATCCGCTTCTTATCGCAGTAGCCCTTTCTGTTACCGCATCGTTTGTCATTCCGTCGCTAACCGAAACAACAACAATTCTTCGTTTTCTTTTTCTGATATCAGGCTCTCTTTTCGGACTTTACGGAATAGCAACAATACTCTCTCTGGTTCTTTTCAATATAACCTCAGAGGATAATATGGGAATTCCTTATTTTTCTCCCATATCACCATTTTCGATGCGTTCAATGGGCGATACAGCTATAAGACTCCCGTTTAAAAAACTTCAGAAAAGAAACTTCAATATAAACAGTTTAAGTGAGGAATAATTTATGAAAATTTCTTCCGTGGGAGCAATATCTCTTCTTCTCATTTCAAGAATTTTTACCCTTATGTTTTATACCGCCGATAATGCGTTTACCTCTGTTTCATTCCTTTTAGGCATATGCCTTTCAACCGTAATTCAGGGGATTATTTCTTTTCTTCTCATCTTTCTTGTGAAAAAATCTTCAGCTGATGATTTTTATTCGCTGATATCAAAAAACAAATTTCTTATGATAATTTTATCGCTTTTTTATGGAGCATTTTTCATTCTTTCAGGCGGAACAGTCCTTAAAAATTTCACCACTTTCGCAAACGAACTTTTCTTTGAAGATGTATCGGCTTTTCTTATCGCTCTGCCGATAATTTCCGTTGCGGTTTATGGTGCATTTTCGGGAATAAAATCTCTTTCAAGAAGTGCATCTGTAATCTTCAGTATTTTCATCTTTATGTTTGTAATAACGGCAGTTTTTTCAGCAGAAAAAATCTCTCCCGCAGTGTTCAGCGAAAACACGCTTTCTCTCTCTTCCGTAATAAAATTTTCTCTTTATGATATTTCCGCAAGCCCCGAATTTGTAATGCTCCCGTTTTTCTGCCTTTACAGTAAAAACATCAGAAAAGACTATTTTTCGTTTCTTTCTTTAAGACTCATTCTTCTCGAAACTTCTGCATTTCTTATGGCGTCGGTTTTGAAAGACTATGTAAACTATACCGATTTTCCTTTCTTCACACTAGCGGGTGCAGTCGGAGGTTTTATAAAAGCCGATGCCCTCTATCTCGTTATCTGGACGCTTTCAGCAACTTTAAAACTTTCTCTCATTCTTCATTTCATAAATATTTTCACAGAAAAAATTCCTGTAAAAAAATCCATCAGATTTATTCTTTCGGGTATAATAATAACCCTCGTTTCTCTGACGGGAATAGTAACCGAAAACAATGAAAATTCTCAGCTCATATCAGCGGTTTTCATTCTTCTTACGGGCGGAATAATCCCTATAATCTTCTTTTCAAAGGAGGTCTTTTCACTTGATAAAAAAACTTATTATAATAACAATAACAATCTTTCTTCTGACAGGATGTAGTTCCACAGAAGTAACGGAAAGAATTTTTGTAAAGGCTGTTTATGCCGATAAATCAGCAGAAAATATCTATCTTGATATTCTCTATACAACACCCGAAGGCGAAGATAAAATCTTTGTTTCAAAGGGAAAAGATTTTTCTTCCGCCATAACTCTCGCTGAAACTGCTATGGGCAAAGATATTTTTACCGACCATTGTAAAGTTGTCTTCGTCGGCGCAGGTATAACCGATGTAAAGAAAGACCTTTCATATCTTTCTGAAAGCAGGGCATTTCCCTTTAAGACAATAATCTGTAAATGTGCATATAAAGATGTTCTTTCCGCTGAAAATATCGATTCATTCAACGATATCGTATCTCAAGAAAAGGGAGCAGACTACGGAACTCTTTTCAGCATATTTTCGGGCAAAAGCGAAGAATATCCTATAGCAACGCTTAAGAATAACTATATCATACTATTTTAAAATACTTTACAAATAAAAGGTTTTGTGATAAAATATTATGGAATATTTATATATGAGGTGAGACCTTTGTCTTTCAACAGAGATAATATAAGAAATTTCTGCATAGTAGCACATATAGACCACGGCAAATCAACCCTTGCCGACCGTATTCTCGAACTCACAGAAACCGTTGCTGTAAGAGATATGGAAAATCAGCTTCTCGATAATATGGATATCGAGCGTGAAAGAGGAATAACAATCAAGGCGCGTGCCGTAAGAATGAAATACACCTCTCTTTCGGGAGAAGAATATTTCTTCAATCTTATCGACACCCCCGGCCATGTCGACTTCAATTACGAAGTATCGCGTTCTCTCGCAGCCTGTGAGGGAGCTATTCTTGTTGTCGATGCATCACAGGGTATCGAAGCACAGACACTTGCCAATACCTATCTCGCAATAGACCACGACCTTGAAATTCTTCCTGTCGTGAATAAGATAGACCTTCCTTCAGCACGCCCTGAAGTTGTCTGCAAAGAAATCGAAGATGTAATAGGCATTCCCGCTATGGATGCTCCCCGTATTTCCGCAAAGACAGGCGTCAATGTAAGAGATGTCCTTGAAAGAGTAATAACAGATATCCCCGCACCCAAAGGCGATGATGATAAACCGCTTAAAGCCCTTATTTTTGATAGTTATTATGATAGCTACAAGGGCGTTATCATCTACATAAGAGTAGTTGAGGGAACCGTTAAAGTGGGAACAAAGATAAAACTCATGGCAACAGGCGCAGAATTTGATGTTGTCGAAACAGGATATATGGGAGCGACAGAACTCGTAAACGTCGGCGAACTCCACGCAGGCGAAGTAGGTTATATCGCAGCTTCTATCAAAAACATCAGCGATACCCGTGTCGGTGATACAGTAACCGATGCCGAAAATTCTTGTGACGTTGCTCTTCCCGGATATAAAAAGGTAAACCCCATGGTCTTTTCGGGCGTTTATCCTCTCGACGGTGCAAAGTATGGCGATTTGCGTGATGCTTTAGAAAAACTTCAGCTCAACGACGCTTCTCTTTCCTTCGAACCCGAAACATCGATAGCATTGGGCTTTGGCTTCCGTTGCGGATTTTTAGGACTTCTCCATATGGAAATCATTCAGGAAAGAATCGAGCGTGAATATAATCTCGATATCATTACAACAGCGCCATCTGTTATCTATAAGGTAACTCTCACAAACGGCGAAGAAAAATATATCGATAACCCTTCAAACTATCCCGACCCAGCACTCATAGAAGTTGCCGAAGAACCCGTTGTAAAATCGAATATTCTTGTTCCTTCCGAATTTGTAGGAAATATCATGGAACTTTGTAAAGAACGCCGTGGCGTTTTTAAAGATATGAAATATCTTGATGAAACAAGAGTAGAACTTCATTACGAACTTCCGTTAAACGAAATCGTATATGACTTTTTCGATGCTCTTAAATCAAGAACAAGAGGCTATGCTTCTTTCGATTATGAATTTATGGGATATGTTCCCTCAAAGCTTGTTAAACTCGATATTCTTCTCAACGGCGATGTCGTCGATGCACTTTCATTCATCGTTCATATCGATAAAGCCTATGCAAGAGGAAGAAAAATCGCTGAAAACCTCAAGGAAAATATTCCGCGTCAGATGTTTGAAATTCCCATTCAGGCAGCAATCGGCGGAAAGGTTATAGCGAGAGAAACTGTAAAGGCTTATCGTAAAGACGTTCTTGCGAAGTGTTACGGCGGTGACATAACAAGAAAGAAAAAGCTTCTCGAAAAACAGAAAGAGGGTAAAAAGCGTATGCGTCAGTTCGGAACAGTAGAAGTTCCGTCAGAGGCATTTACAGCAGTTCTCAAAATAGATTAAGGAGGGCTTTTATGGACTCTTTAAGAGCAATGATAACTATATTTTCTATCATAGGTTCAGGACTCATAGCCTATTCTTTCTATCATATTTTAATAACGGGCGATATTGTTAAAATTCTCATTTCGGGGGGACTCGGTATCGCAACAATTGTTCTTCTTATTATGCAACTCAAGAAGAATTTAAAGGGGTAATCTGATTTTAAAAGGAGATTATTATGAAATACGAATGTCCACATTGCAAAGAAAAAACAATAACACTCAGACAGAAAGCCTTTGCGGGAACATTAACCTCAAGGGGTGCAGAGTGTGAAAAATGCAAGAGAAGATGCGTAAACGGAAAAGATTCAACAATCTTCCGCCTTGTAACATCACTTGCGGTTTTACTTTTTATAACATATATGATTTTCTTCACAGAAATAGATATGGGATTCTGTATAGGCTCATCGATAATAGCACTCATAGCAGCAAAGGTGCTTCAGATAATTTTTGATGCTTTCTTTGCAAAACTCATTCCATCACAATGGATAGATTAGGAGTTTATATACATATCCCGTTCTGTGCAAGAAAATGCCCGTATTGCGATTTCTATTCGACAAAATATAACAAAGAAACCGTTTCCTTATATGTCGATGCACTTATAAGAAATTTCAAGGCATTTTCCGTAGAAAACGGAAAGAAAAAAATAGTTTCAATCTATTTCGGCGGGGGAACGCCTATCCTTCTTTCGCCCTATCAGTTTGACCTTTTGCTTACTTCTCTTTCTGAATGTTTTTCTTTTTCAAAGGATATCGAGATAACAACCGAGGCAAACCCTTCGATGTCTGATAAGAACAAATTTTCCGAATACAGAAAAACAGGTCTTAACCGGATTTCATTCGGTGTTCAGAGTTTTAATGAAAACGAACTCCGCTCCCTTCAGAGAACGCATACTTCAGCGGGTGCGATAAGAGCGATAGAAAACGCTTACAGCGCGGGATTCGATAATATTTCCGCCGATATAATGCTCGGTATCCCTTATCAGACAAAAGAGAGTCTTTCTCATACTCTTGAAACAGCAACCTCTCTTCCTTTGTCGCATATATCAGCTTATATGCTCAAAATCGAAGAGGAAACTCCTTTCAACTCGGAAGAGATAATAAAAACTCTCCCCGATGATGATACAACAGCTGAACTTTATCTTCATACCATAGAAACTTTAGAAAAGAAAGGATTTTTGCAGTATGAAATTTCGAACTTTGCTAAAGAAGGACGGCAAAGCAGGCATAACCTACTCTATTGGGAATCCGCTGACTATATTGGTTTCGGCGCTGCTGCACATTCCTGTTATCTCGGCAGTCGTTTCGCTGTGCCTTCTGATATTACATATTTTACTCAAAATAGCATACAGGGAAAAATAATTACCGACGAAAATCCTTGCGATTTTTCTGAATATGCAATGCTCCGCCTTCGATTAACAGAAGGTCTTTCACTGAAAGAAGCAGAGAAAAAATTCTCGTTTGATAAAGAAACGATTTTACATAGAGCAGAAAAATTCAGAAAAGCAGGTCTGCTTAATGTATGTGATGAAACCGTTTCGCTCACAAAAAACGGCTTTCTTGTAAGCAACGGCATTATTTCAGACCTTGTTCTTTAGCATAATAGCCAAAAAAGAGTTTTGCAAGTATTATAAAATTTACTTGCAAAACTTTTCTGTTTGCTATACAATATAATATAGTGTGTATTTTAAGATAATGGGGGATTTTGAATGAAACTCAGTGAAATGACAAGAGAACAGCTCGTTTCATATAAGAATGAAATACAGTCAGAATATGATGCTTTTAAAGCAAGAGGATTAAAGCTTGATATGTCAAGAGGAAAGCCCTGCTCTGAACAGCTTGACCTTACCATGCCTATGCTCGATACAATAAACAGCAGTTCTGATATTCTTTCCGAAAACGGAACAGATTGCAGAAACTATGGCATTTTAGACGGCATTCCCGAAGCTAAAAAACTTTTTGCCGATATTTTAGAAGTTTCACCTGATGAAATAGTTGTCGGCGGAAATTCAAGCCTTAATCTTATGTATGATATGATAATAAGAGCTATGCTTTTCGGAACAGTAGGAAGCGAAAGACCCTGGTGTAAAGAAGAAAAGATAAAGTTCTTGACTCCCGTTCCCGGTTATGACAGACACTTTGCTATCTGTGAAAAACTCGGTATCGAAATGATAAATATCCCTATGGGCGAATGCGGTCCCGATATGGATATGATTGAAGACCTTGTTTCTAAGGACGCTTCAATAAAGGGTATCTGGTGTGTTCCTATGTATTCAAATCCCGAGGGAAAAACATATTCAGATGAAACAGTAAAGCGTTTTGCAAAACTCAAACCCCAAGCACCCGATTTCAGAATTTTCTGGGATAACGCTTATTGCATACATCATCTTTCAGATACACCCGATAAACTTCTCAATATCCTTGAAGAATGCAAGAAGAACGGAACAGAAAACAGTGTTTATATCTTTGCATCAACATCAAAGATAACATTTTCAGGTTCAGGTGTTGCTGTTATGGCAGCAAGCAAAGAAAACATCGCTGATATGAAAAAGAGTATGACTGTCCAGACAATCGGCCATGACAAACTCAATATGTTAAGACATGTGAGATTTTTTAAGAACAGAGAGGATGTCCTCTCACATATGAAAAAACACAGCGAAATTATAGCTCCCAAGTTCGAAGCCGTTTTATCATCACTCGATAAAGAAATCGCTCCCATAGGCGGATGTGACTGGACAAAGCCAAACGGCGGATATTTCATCTCTTTCAACGCACCCGAAGGCTGTGCAAAGAGAATTGTCGAACTCTGTAAAGAAGCAGGAGTGGTACTCACAGGCGCAGGTGCTACATTCCCATATGGAAAAGACCCCGATGACAAAAACATCAGAATAGCACCCACATACCCTACAGTTTCAGACCTTTCCCTCGCAACAGAACTTTTCTGCATCTGCGTAAAACTCGCTTATGCCGAAAAATTATTAGGTTAAAAATAAATCCCGTCGGCATATAAAAATGGTTGACGGGAATTTTTATTTATAAAGGAGATATTGTTATGGAGATAAAGAAAATCAGGTTTATCGAACCCGGAAACCGACCTTATAAAAAGTCACTCAAAAATTATTTTGTATACGACCGCTATATCAGAACCCCATCTCTTGGTCTTATAACTCTTGCTACAATCGCAAAAGATTCTGTTCCCGATACATATATGTATAGTGAATCTATTTCATCTGTCGATTGGGAAGATGTTTTCACTGCCGATATTGTTTTTATAGGCGTATTCACATTCAACGCAAACCGCGGTTATGAAATAGCGGAATATATTCATAAAAATTCAGATGCCAAGATTGTTATGGGCGGACTCCATGCTTCGCTGAATTACGAAGAAGCCTGTGCGTATGCCGATTATGTTCTTCTCGGCGAAGGTGATG
>CALGTU010000018.1 GCA_937901465.1 uncultured Clostridia bacterium
ATCGTAAGGCTAAGGAAGCTATCAACCCTGCTACAAAGCAGAAGATCAAGGTTCCCGCTAAGAAGGCTCCTGCTTTCAAGGCTGGTAAAGCTCTTAAAGACGCTGTTGCAAAATAAGAAAGGGGATTTATTATTATGGCACAGGCTAAAACAACAAAACCCGCAGAAAAGAAAACTGCAGAAGTAAAGAAAGAAGAAGTTAAGGCTCCCGTAGCTGCAACTGAAAAGAAGACAGAAACAAAGAAGGCTGCTGCTAAAAAGCCCGCAGCTAAGAAACCCGCTGCTAAGAAGCCTGCAGCTAAGAAAGCTGCTGCTCCTAAGAAGGCTGCTGCTAAGAAGCCCGCAGCTAAGAAATCAGCTGCTAAGAAGCCTGCTACAAAGAAGGCTGCTGCTCCTAAGGAAGTTTTATTCGGAGATGTTTTCGCTGCTGTTTCAAAGAAGATCAAGGGTACAGCTGTTGACAAGAAATCAGATGTTGCTATCGAAGTAACAATCAGCGGTACAGCAAGCGGACAGTTCTATATCAAGGCTGAAAACGGCAAACTCTCTGTTGAACCTTACGATTACAAGGGTGCTGATATCGAAGCTTACGCTTCAACAGAAACTCTTATGAAGTATGCTGACGGTAAGGTTTCTCTTCTCGCTGCTATCGAAAGCGGAGATATTGCTGTTACAGGTAATGTTGGTAAGGCTCTTGCTCTTAAGAATCTCAAGTAATTTAAAATTACAGCAAATAAAAAGCGTGGAATTTTATCCACGCTTTTTTGTTTTGAAAACAAAAACACCAAGGTAAAACGCCTTGGTGTTTTTTCATCTTAAGATTTAAGAATAACCTTTTTCTTGTTCTTCTTTTCTTCGTAAAGGAGTGCGTCTGCATCATCAAGAAGCTGCTGGAAATCTGTTCCCTTTTCGCAATCAAATTCAACAACGCCAACGCTGACATTGATATAATAAGGCTTGCCTGATTGTTCGTTAACCATTGCTGAAATATCATGAATTCTCTTCTTGATTGTATTTGTGAAATTAGAAGCGTTTGTAATTGCGAATGCGGAGAATTCATCTCCTCCGATTCTGCCGACAACGTCTGTGCTTCTGAATGATTCTTCAAGAATATAAGCAACCTTCTTGAGTGCGAAGTCACCTTCATCATGTCCGAACATATCGTTGATAACTTTAAGTCCGTCCATATCAGCAAATACAAGTGCTGCGTGTTTTCCTGCGTTGTTAGGTGCTGAAATAACTGCCTTTGCTGTTTCAAAGAAACCTCTACGGTTAAATATACCTGTGAGTTCGTCTGTTCTTGAAACCTTACTGAGAATAATATTGTTCGCTCTGATTTCGTTGAGGCTTTCTTCAAGCTGTTTCTGAGTTGTTTCAAGGTCCTGAAGAAGTGATATGATTTTAAGTGCCGCACATATCTGAACTGTTATTGCAGAAAGGAAACAGAAGTTTTCTCTTTCAAGTTCTGTTAAAAGAAGACCATAGTGTGTTTCCTGAGAGATAAGCGGATTTAAAACCATTGTGAATCTTCTGTCTGAAGGAGTATACTTGTTATTGAAAATATCAAGAACATTTATAGCCTGCTGTTCAGACGGAAGAACCTCAGCCTTCTGTTCGTTATGGTATGCTCTTAAGTAAACATTTTCAGGAAGCACCCATTCTGAATTATTGTAATAAGCGAAAGGTTCGTCAAATGTAAAGAGATATGAGCTATCAAGATCAAGTCTCTGCATTTTATCTATGATATCGCCGTATTTATTCTGGTCGTCGTTTGCAAAAGCGAGAACATCTCTCGAAATCGAACTTGTAAGCCAAGCGATATTGTGAACACGATCCTTATAAGAATCTCTTTCATTAATGCTTATTGTTGTGAGCGACTTATAGATAGAAGTGAACATAATATGGAATTTTACCTTTTCTTCTTCTGTAAAATCCTTTGTCGCCTTAAGGCACATAGCATCAAGAACATTTGAGAACTTTTCAAAAGAAACCGAATGAAGAATCTTTGTTGCTGTAACCTTGTTGAACTTATTTACAACAATCTTTTCTTCGTCCTTTGAAAAATCCTTTCTTTCAGCACATTTGAAGAACTCAAGTGAGAATTCAAACATAGCGTTTTTAGCTTCGTCTGTATATGTGCTGAGCATAAAGTTATCAAAAAGATAATTATTTATAGCGTGTGCTGTCTGCTCGGGAGTAAGATCTGTTATATTTCCGAAATCGCCGAGAGTATTATTATCGCTTGATTTGAATACCTTGCATCCGCAAGAATCACGCTTTACAAGAACTGTATTGATAACATTGTTAACCATATCGCCATTCTTGATAAGGTTTATTCCTTCGATAACAGCACGGTATCCGAGTTCGGCAGCATCTGCTCTTACTGTTGTAAGATTAGGAGAGAGCGATGTTGAAACGGGAGAATCGTCAAATCCCATAACAGAAATATCTCTTCCTATTTCAAGACCTGCGTCAACGATAGCCTTGTATCCGCCTATCGCCATTTTATCGTTTGCAAAAACTATTGCATCAAGCTTGTTGTTATTCTTTCTGATAAGTTCTGAAACAGTGTCATAGCTGTATTCTGAAAAATCGCCGTATGCTATCTTCTTGGGATCATATTTGAATCCGTTTTTAACCATTGTTTCAGCATAAACCGCAAGTCTTTCCTGTGCGTCTTCGTTTGTGCTGGGACCACTTACAAAACCGATATTCTTTCTGTTGTGGTGGTGAATGATATGTTCTATTCCTTCGATAAGACCTGATGTGTTATCAAATTTTATGCAAGGATATGTTTCGATTTCAGACGCGAGTGTTATGATAGGAAGATCGCCATATCTGTCGAGAATAGCTTTCATTTCCTTCTTTGTAATAAATCCGCCGATTGTTCCTGTTGTAACAAGAAGAACATCGAGGTTTCTTGCTGAAGCATAGCTGAATATTGTGTTATACTGATATTCGTATTCCGTTCTTATAGCATCGTTATAAACGCCGTTTATATATCTTCCGGGGAAGACAACAAGGTTAACATCAAGCTTTTCAGCCGCTATCATAGCACCGTTTACAACTGCTGATGAAAATTCATTTTCAAGATGACATACAAAAAGACCAACGTTTATTCTTTTTCCGTTTCTCATAGATAAGTCCTCCGAGACTCCCTTTAAAAAGGGTTTTATTTATATAAATCCAAGATAAATTCAAACAAAAAAATAGATATAATTATTCAAAATAAATTTTACCATATCTTTAACAGCAAATCAAGGTTTTTTCAACAAAATCGCAAGAATATTCAAAAACCGACAACTTTTTTGAATACTTTGCACAAAACAAAACGCAGAACTTAAAGTCCTGCGTTTTTATCATATATCATTATTCATCATATTCAGATGTTATGCCAAAATATTCCTCAAGAGTTTTTCCGCTTTCATAAACCTTTGTTGCCATATCAACACCAAGATATCTTATATGCCATGATTCATACATATATCCTGTTATTTCTTCCTTGCCCTTGGGATATCTTATGATAAATCCATATTTATGGCAATTTTCAGCAACCCATCTGCCTTCTCTGGTATCAGCGAAAGAATCGTCTATTGAATTAAGGTCAAATGCAAGGCCTGTCTGATGTTCTGAATGTCCCGGTCTTGCCGAATATCTGTCCGCTGCGGCATATCCATCACGACTTGCATAACGTTCATAAAGTCCCGACTGATAATCATAGCTTCTGAACCCTGATGAAATATAGATATTAAGTCCTTCAGCAGCAGCCGCTGACTGCATCTTTTTAAAAGCATTTTCAGCAGTAGCATCAACGCCGGGATTATAATCCTTTGGTAATGAATATGTTTTATTTACTATAAGAACTCCGTCAATATATGTTATTCCGTTTATGGTTTTTATCCCCGCAGTATCTGTAGTTTCAGAAACATACCCTGATGTTGTTTCAGAAGTAGTTTCTGCTGTTGTTTCGTCGGTAACATAAGGTATCATACCCTCTGTTGTCGTATCTTCATTGTAGTTATTATCCGTTGATGCAACGATACCTACAGGCCCATCCGGAATAGGAATAGTTGTTGAGATATATTCTGTTGTAACAGTTTCATCAGAACCTGTCGGAACTGTCTTTTCAGAACATGCCGAAAAAGTTACAATCATTCCCGCTGTAATTAAAAATGTAAATAAAATTTTCTTTTTCATTTTTCCTCCGCAAAACGCTAAGCTGTCTTCTTCACCTTTATACAACTGCGTTTTCTTATTGCTTTTTTTCTTTCATTGTATGTCTTGTATTCTGTTATGAGCTTATCCACGCCCATTAAAGACGCTACAATCATAATTGCTACTAATGCTTCCATTTTATGTTCCTCCTTGAATTACAAAGTTTTCCTTACAATTCAAGTATAACATAATGGATGTCCAAAAAAACTCTCTTTGATTTTATCTATTTCTTTTTTCTTAAAAATTTCGTTCTGAACCATGTTACATACATTATAGCAACAGAATTCAGGAAATTATCATAGATTAAAAATGTGAAATTCGCCGCAATCCAGAAAATCAGAAGGCCGTATTTTCCCATAGAATTAAGGCTGTCAAAAACATCTTTCATTCCGAAAAGATTTATAATCAGAAAATAACAGCTGACCGTTGAAACATTGAAAACAACGAATTTTAATATCCATCTTAAAACGCCGTTTTTTATCTTTTCTATAAGTCCCTTTACAATGGGATAATATCCGAAAAAGAAGATATATAAAAACGCCGCTTCTCTGTCGGGAGTAACGAGTATGCATAAAATCGCAACTGCCGCATAAGTAAGTGTTGCCCAGCCATAAGAAACCTCAACCATCATCATGATAGCGAGCATTCCCGCAAACATAGGTGCAACATATGTCAGAAAAGGAGCAAGGCCTGTGGTGAACATAATAAGCAGAGCAACCGCCGCAAGAACACCACCCAGCGCTACCTTATAACTAATTTTTTTCATAAAAGTCCTTTCGTTTAACAGAACGGAATAATATCTCCGCCCATACATTCACAACAACAATCGGCACAGATAAGAAGCTGACATGTATCACAGAGTCCTTCTCCGCAAAGTCTTGCCTTATCGTCTCCATAAGGAGAATTATCTCCGTTCATCCTGCCTTTTTTGGCGTTATCCATATTCGAAAGTGCTGCTTTGTATTCAGCGTTATCGGGAGCCATTCTTACAGCGTTTGAAAAGAAATGATATGCGTCGTTAAGCCACCCTCTTGCATAGCATACGCTTCCCTTAAGAAATGACCATTCAGCGTCTCTGTCGGTATCTATTTTTTCAAGCATATCATCAGCAATAGAAAGATTTCCGAGCTGGATCTGTCTTCTGATTTCTGCAAAAAGCGAACTTCCGCTATGACTCTGTTGTGTATATTCAGATGAAGGTTTTCCGCCACCACGTCTTATATCCATTATTCTGTCATAAGCCTCGTTAAGTTCCTGCATCTTTGTTTCGGCTATATCAGAAAGAGGGCCCTGTCCCTGAACATCGGGGTGATATTTAGCAGCAAGGTTTCTGTAAGCTTCTCTTATTTCATCGTCTGTTGACGACGGTGTAACTCCTAAAACTCTGTAAGGATCGCTCATTGTAATTTTCATTCCTTTCGGTCAAAAGATGATTTCTTCCCCTTTGTAAGACTTTCTCCCTTAAGCAGTTTTTCTGCTACAAAAGGAAGTCCCATATATATAACATTATCGGTAATTGTCTTGTATTTTATATCACCTAAAAGAACATATGCGTTCGAAAGTTCACCCAAAGTGAAATAAATACTGTCTTTAGCAAGTTCTCTTATCTTTTCGGGATTATATTCTTCTTCCTGAAGAAGAAGCGGGTTATACCCACCCGATTTATAGTCATCTTCCATATCGTCCAACGCATCGCAAAGATAGATGAATCTTCCTAAAAGATAACCCATTCTCATAAGAATTCTTTTCTTTTCGGGATTACTTGTTATCTCACCCGCCATAGCGGACATTATAGCCGCAGTAGGTTCTGCCGCCATATCTATAGACACAGTTTTTTTATCTTCGGTTTCTTTCTGAAGTTTCATTTTTTCTTCGGTTAAAGCAGCAAGTTCAGGAAGGAGTTTCTTTGCTTTTTTATATGACTTTTTCATACCCGATAAAAGAGTTTTGGCAGCCGATTTTTTTATAAACCCATCATCAGAAATATCATCTTTGAGTTTATGATAAACCGATATACATTCAGCCGCAGCTGTAAATTTCAAAGCATCGCAGGATTCAACAAACTCTCTTTTCTTCAAAGGATGTGCCATGCATGTCTTTTTATCAAAAGATATTTCTGTTTCATTAACAGCCATATAAAGAATTGCAAGAAAAGCAAAATCATAGCTGAGTGTCATTCGTGATGTTATGCCAAAACTGCCAAGTTCTCTGCAAAGTCCGCAATAAACCGATCTGTAAAATTCATAATCAGATATCTCAATACGGGGCTTGTATGGTCTGATATAACCGAACATAAACCCCCTCCTTTTAAAGCACATATACGAGATTAATTATACCATTAAAGCTCATAACTGTCAACATAACGGGATTTCTACTTGAAATAGAGAGTTATTTATGTTAAGATAGTTATATATATCATCATAAGGGGTGAATATAGTTGGAAAGAATTGAAATACTCGACTCTACTCTGCGCGACGGTGCACAGGGAGAGGGCATAACATTTTCATTACAGGATAAAATCAATATAATAAAAATACTCGATGATTTCGGAATAGATTTCATAGAAGCAGGAAATCCCGCTTCAAACCCCAAAGACCTTGAATTCTTCGAAAGCATCAGAAATATAGAAACAAAAAATTCCAAAATCGTTGCTTTTGGTTCAACAAGAAGAAAAGAAGAAAAGGCAGAAACCGATGAAGCTCTTTTAAAACTCGCAGAATGTTCGGCGAATTATATTTCTCTTTTCGGAAAAAGTTCGCTTTTTCATGTAAGTGAAATAATAAAAACAACCCCTCGTGAAAATCTTTCTATGATAGAAGAAAGCATTATGTTTTTAAAGTCAAAGGGTAAACATATTTTCTTTGACGCAGAGCATTTCTTTGACGGCTTCAAGGATAACGAAGAATACGCATCTGATGTTATTAAAACAGCCGAAAAAGCAGGTGCTGAAAGAATAATCCTCTGCGATACAAACGGCGGGACTCTCCCTGATGAAATCGCAGAAATAACAAAGAAGGTAAAAGAAATAATATCTGTTCCCATAGGAATACACGCTCACAACGACACAGGCTGTTCAGAAGCAAACTGTTTTTCCGCTGTAAAATCAGGTGTCACTCACATTCAAGGAACATTCATAGGTTTCGGTGAACGTTGCGGAAATACAAACCTTTCTTCCGCTATGGCAACCTTAAAGCTAAAACTCGGATATGAACTCAGCGAAAATATTGACCTTTCTCATCTCACAAAAGTTGCAAGACACATCGCTGAAATCTCAAATATAACTCTTCCCGATAATCTTGCTTATGTAGGAAAAAATGCATTTTCACATAAGGGCGGAATGCATATAGACGGTGTTTCCAAGAATACATCAAGTTTCGAACATATCTCTCCTTCGCTTGTAGGCAACAAGAGAAATTTCCTTATTTCAGAAATAGGCGGAAGAAGTGGTATCCTTTCAAAGATAAAACAGATAGCACCCGAACTCGAAAAAGACAGCATAGAAGTTCAGTCTATCCTCGAACTTCTTCAGAAAATGGAATACCGCGGTTATCAGTATGAAGCTGCCGAAGCAAGTTTTGAACTTCTCGTAAAAAACTATTTGGGGCTTATGGATTTATTCTTTGATATAGTTTATTTCAAAACGATAGGCGAAACATCAGACGACAGACAAGCTCCCGCAAGTGCTATGATAAAGGTAAGAGTTGACGGAAAAACCCAGATAGGTGCTGATGAAGGAGACGGCCCCGTAAACGCCATAGACAATGCTATGCGTTCAGCACTCAAAGTTTTCTATCCCAAGGTTGAAGATATGCGACTTGTTGACTATAAGGTTCGTGTTGTTGACGGAAACGCCGCAACCGCCGCTATGGTAAGAGTTCTTATCGAAACAACCGACGGTGAAGATGTCTGGACAACAGTAGGTGCATCAACAGATATCATCGGTGCATCAGTTACCGCTCTCGCTGACAGTATAAGATACAAACTTATGAAAGACAACGAAAAGGGTATCAGGTAAAAACCTGATACCCTTTATTTTTATCCGAATGTCACTCCGTTTGAAATAACGAAATATACAGCCCCTGCTACTGTTGCTACCGTAAAGACAAACCCTACAAAGCAGGTTATCATAGAATACCTGTCGTATATACGGCGATGCTTTTTATCGAAAAGAACTGTTATTTCTTTTCCTTCTTTATAAAGAATTTTCTTAAGCATCGGTTCGTTGGGGAAAATACAAGGATATTCCTCATTGCCCGTTTTATAGTAAGCAACGGTAAATTTGCTTTTAGGTGAAGCATCAACCTTTGTAAAAACAGCCTTAACCCTTTTTGAAATAATCATCCTGAAAATATTATAGAGAAAGAATAAAGCCGTAAGACAAACCAGAAGAAGAAAAACCAGAACAAATCCGATAAATATTTCTATGGGGCCTAGTCCTAAACAAAGACAGAAAACTATAATGAGAATTAAAAGTATAAGAAATTCCAGATCTCATTCCCCCTGTCTGTAAAAACTACATAGCGAGTATTCTTATCTTTGAAACAACTGCTACACCGGCAAGTTTTTCTTCTATTTCTTTTTCAGCAAGACAAGGTGTTACAAACGAAACTTCGCCGTTTTCATCAGAGATAATTTCCGCTCCGAACTTTTCTGAAACAGCCTTATCTTCTGCCTTTACTCTGATATACATTTCTGTTTCGTTGTTTTCTATCTTTTCAACAAATGTAGAGTTATCGGCATCTTCCCATACCTGAGAAATACTTGTTTTATCTGTTTTAGCCATATCAATGATATCTGCAACAACCGCAGATGCTGTCGGGAATTTTCCTGCGCCTCTGCCATAGAACATTGCCTTGTCAATAGCGTCACCCGAAATCATAACCGCATTGAAAACATCGTTTACTGATGAAATAAGATTTTCTTTGCATACAAAATGAGGCGCTACATAGGGCATGATTTTATCGTCAGAGAGTTTTCTTACTGTTCCTATAAGTTTAACAGCACCACCCCATTTTTCAGCGTCAGCAATATCACGGGGTGTTATAGCAGAGATACCTTCTGTATGAACATTATCGGGATAAACATGTTTTCCGAATGCAAGAGATGAAAGTATACAGATTTTTCTGCAAGCGTCAAGACCTTCAACATCGGCAGTAGGGTCCGCTTCGGCATAACCGAGTTTCTGCGCCATTGAAAGTGCATCAGAAAACTTCATATTTTCTTCAATCATCTTTGTTAAGATAAAGTTTGTTGTTCCGTTAAGAATACCTGCAACAGCTGTGATTTCGTTAGCGGCAAGACACTGATGCATAGGTCTTATAATGGGAATAGCACCGCCTACTGATGCTTCGAAGAAGAAGTTGCAACCCTTTTCCTTTGCGATAGAAAGAAGTTCCGCACCTTTCTGTGCAACGAGTTCCTTATTAGATGTTGCAACGCTTTTGCCCCTTAAAAGACAATCCTTAACAAAGCCATAAGCGAACTTAACACCGCCCATACATTCAGCGACAAGTGTTACTTCATCGTCGTTAAGAATCACATTTATGTCCTTAACGAGTTTATCTGCATAAGGGCTATCGGGAAAATCTCTTATATCTAAAATATATTTTATATCAAGATCTTTCCCTGCTTTTTTTATAATGCTTTCTTTATTGCGGTAGAAAAGTTCAACCGTTCCCGAACCTACTACACCAAAACCTAAAACTGCTATCTTTGCCATAATATATTACTCTCCTGAAATTATTTTCAATTCAACAACGCCACGAAGACGCGAAAGAATATTTTTAAGACCCATTATATCCTGTGAATTTTCTGTGAGTCTAAGTGATATTGTTACAGAAGCAACACCGTCAACAGGGATGCTCTGATTAACTGTTAAAATATTTGCATTGAGCGAATGAAGATGTGAGATGAAACCTGCGAGTATCCCCGGTTCGTCGTGAAGAACTGTTGATATCGAGATAATTCTCTGTG
>CALGTU010000019.1 GCA_937901465.1 uncultured Clostridia bacterium
ATCTGCAACATGATCAAGAGTATATTTTCTCATTCCGGGGAGTAACATTCTTGACATAGGGATAGTATCTATAGTACAGAAATCAAATTCAATGCCGTATTTTTCACAGGCATTTCTTATAAATGCTGTATCAAAAGGAGCGTTATGCGCAACAAGAACAGGATTTTCTCCACAGAATTCAATAAACTTTCTTAATGCTTCTTCTTCCTTTGGTTGACCTATAAGATCAGAATCATTGATTCCCGTTATCTTTGTAATATTTTCAGGTAAAGGCATTTCAGGATCAGAAAACATAGCAAAAGTTCCATCATTGTTGAGGTTTTTAAGTTTAACGGCACCAAATTCGATAATTTTACAGTTGATAGGATCAAGTCCTGTTGTTTCAAGGTCAAAAACTATGATTTCATCATTAAGTTTTCTGTGGTTACTATGAACTACAATATCGTTTATGTCGTCTACAGAATATGCTTCACAGCCATAGATGGCCTTGAATTCTCCGCCATCTTTTCTGATCTTATCAATAGCATTCATAGCATCAGGAAACGCCTGAACAACACCATGGTCAGTAATCGCCATAGCTTTATGTCCCCAACTATATGCTCTTTTAATAAGATCTGATACATCTGTTATTCCATCCATATCAGACATTTTTGTATGAAGATGTAATTCTACTCTTTTTTCTTTTGCATTATCTGTTTTGATTTTTTTAGAAACAAGCATTATATCGCTTGCTTTAAACACAATATCCTTATCAAACTCGTTATATTCAAGTTTTCCTCTGAAAAGTATAGTTGCTCCGGGTTTCAAATCCTTAAATGCATCCATCTTTTCTTTGGATTCAAATGATTTTATAGTTATAGAATCGGTATAGTCTGTAACAAATATAGAAAGGATAGATTTATCACCTTTTTTTGTGTCCTTTTCTTCCCTTGAAAAAATATCTCCCCAAAGTGTTACTTCTCCACTCTGAACGCTAACAGATTTCATTTCAAAAATATCTGTTTTTATTTTTTTACCTTTGATAATTGTTGCCGATGAAATATCTATAGGAAGATCATCATATTCAACCTGAGACAGTTCTTTTTCTTCGTAAACGTATTCAGGGACAACAGGCTTTTCTTTAATAACAACTTTAGGAGCAAGCTCATCTATTGTTTCTACCATTTTTGTATATGCATCATCTGAAACAAAAAGATCGCCTTTGAACTCTACTTCATATCTTGCGGAAAATTTAGAGAAAATCATATCTGAAACAATCTGTTCCGGATTGATTTTTTCTATAAGTTCAAATCCTCCGTTTTTAACTGTAACAGAAAGTTTGTTATTGTTAAAAACAACGTCTGCATCGTCAAGAAACCCATTTATAACAGAATGACTTTTTTTCATTTCCTTGACAATTTCAGGGAAATATTCAACACAGAACATATCCGGTGTATATTTAGGAAGAAGTTTAACTTCTGTAATTTTAAGTTCGTCAGCCATAGCATTTCCGAAAAGAATCACATCTTCATAACTTACCAATTCTTTGAAAATGGCTGTAATATTAATTTTTGTAACCTTTGTATTGTGAGTTATCTTGAGTATTTCTCCTGAATGTGTTGATTCAGGTAAAGTTTCAAGATAATCCGACAAAAATTCACTGATTAACATACTTCTATTCCTTCCTATAATTTTCTATTTCATAGATAAGCGAGTTTAAAGCCTCGCTTTCATCTACCTTTCTGATAATTTCTCCGTTTTTAAATATAACAGCACATCCATCTCCTCCGGCAATACCGATATCTGCTTCTCTAGCTTCCCCAGGACCGTTTACAACACATCCCATAACAGCAACTGTTATATCTTTATCTATATCCTTAACTGCATTTTCAACATCAGATGCAAGCTTTATAAGATTTATTCTTGTTCGACCACAAGTAGGACAAGAAACGATCTTCACTCCCCCGAATTTTCCTATTGATTTAAGAATATCTTTCGCAGCATAAATTTCTTTTATAGGTTCATCTGTAAGTGAAACTCTGATCGTTTCACCTATTCCGTCACATAACAAAGAGCCTATTCCTATCGCAGACTTTATAATCCCCATTCTTTCCGTTCCTGCTTCTGTAACACCAAGGTGCAAAGGATAATTGCATTTCTGAGAAAGAAGTCTGTATGCACTGATGACATTATTAACATCTGATGATTTTATAGAAATAACAATATCATCAAAATCACACTCGTTAAGTATTTTTACATGACCAAGTGCACTTTCAACAAGTGCCTCAGGTGTAGGCGAACCGTATTTTGCAAGAATTTCTTTTTCGAGTGAACCTGAATTCACCCCTATTCTGATAGGAATATTTCTTGATTTACAAGCATCCACAACTGCTTTTACTCTATCCTTATCACCTATGTTTCCAGGATTTATTCTTATTTTATCTATTCCTGCTGAAACCGATTCAACAGCGAGTCTATAATCAAAATGAATATCTGCAACAAGAGGGATTTGTATCCTGTCTTTAATCGCAGGGATGAGTTTTAAAGCATCTTTATCAGGTATCGCTGCTCTTATTATATCACACCCTGCTTTTTCAAGAGACATAGCCTGTAAAACACTTTCCTCGATATCATCCGAACGAGTGTTAAGCATTGATTGAATATATATTTTTTCTCCGTTAAGAATACAATTTCCGACTTTGACAGGTTTGAGTTTTCTCATTTTTACACCTTATTTCCCGAATAATTTTAAAATATCATTGAAAGTAGTAAAAATCATAAGTCCGAATAAAAGGAACATTCCTATTGCACTAATCGTTCCTTCAATTTCGGGTTTGATTTTCTTTTTGGTTATAGCTTCTATGATTCTGAAAAGAATCTTCCCACCATCAAGTGCCGGAAAAGGTATAAGATTAAATATTCCTACATTAACAGTTATAAGAGAAGATATAACAAGAACTGTAATAACATTATTGATAAATGCTTGTTGCGGAGAAATAGCGTTTCCTATAACAGAAACAACTCCTACAGGTCCTGATAAATCCCTGACACTATATTCTCCTGATATAAGATCGACAAGAGAAAGAATTACAATTCTTGAAATATATATGGTTTGATTTACTGTTCTTTCGCATATATTCACAAAAGTTTTATCTTTACCATAAACAGTAAAATCTATAACCATACTCGAATTACCTGATTCATCTTCAACCAAATCAAAAGTAACTCCTTCAAGTTTTACTTTTTCACCATCTCTCATGACAACCATATCGAAAACACCATCTTTGTCTTTAGAAAACTGATACAAAATATCACTATCAACAAAAATTTTCATACCATTGACTTCGACGATTCTGTCATCAACTTTAAGACCTGTTTGTTCGCTCATTGCGTTTTCATAAAAGCTTGAAACTGTAGTTGATGTTATTTTTCCCGGTTCAAGACAAGTAGTAGTAAAAACAAGAACAAATCCAAGCAGAATATTCATTAAAGCACCCGCAAGAAGAATAAGTATCTTCTGCCAGGTTTTTTTGTTTTCAAAAGCTCGTTCATCGTTTTCTATATCTTCGTCATTTTCAAACATGCAAAATCCGCCAAAGGGTAATAATCTTATACAGAATAATGTTTCTTTGCCTTTTTTCTTGAAAATAGCCGGACCTACCCCGATAGAAAATTCAGCTATTCTTACATCGCATAATTTTGCAACGATAAAATGACCAAATTCATGCAAAGCTATAATTATTCCAAACATTATTACAGTAATAAGAATACTCATAAATTACCTCTAAATTTAAATATTTTGCATAGCAAATTCTCGCGCCTCAGCATCAATATCAACAACATCTTCATAAGCCGTGATTTTTTTAGGAGAAAAACAATCCAAAGATTTTTCAATAAGTCTTCCGATATCAAGAAATGATATCCTTCCTTCTAAAAACGCACCAACAGCAACCTCATTTACGGCATTGACAATACAAGGATATGAATATCCAAGATTTATTGCTTTTATACAACTTTTAAGTGCAACAAAAGTATCTAAATCAGGTTTATCAAAAGTGAGCGTGCCATATTCTGTAAGTGATAACGGCTTGACATCACATTCCATCCTTTCAGGATACATAAGTGCATATTGTATAGGGATTTTCATATCAGGAACACCCAGTTGACCGATAACCGAATTGTCATCAAACTCAACAGCAGAATGCAGAACGCTCTGCCTATGAATTACAACTTCAATATCCTTTATATCAAAAAGCCAGCGTGCTTCAATATATTCAAGCCCCTTATTCATAAGAGTTGCCGAATCTATCGTTATTTTCTTTCCCATGCTCCAATTAGGATGCATAAGCGCTTCATCAACGCTAACATTTTTGAGTTGTTCAATAGTTTTCCCGAAAAAAGGACCTCCCGAACCTGTCAGAATAATTTTCTTTGCAGATGATATTTTATTTCCTCTGAGACATTGAAAAATAGCCGAGTGTTCGCTATCGATAGGGAATATATTAACATTCTTTTCTTTAGCCATAGACATTACAAGATTTCCGCCTGCAACAAGCGTTTCTTTGTTTGCAAGAGCAATATCTGTTCCTTTATCTATTGCAGTAAGCGTAGGAAGAAGACCTACCATTCCGACAACAGAATTGACAAATAAATCTATTCCGTCAAGAGAAGCGATTTCACATAAGCCATCCATTCCACAAAGAATTTTTATATCAGTTCCTGAAAGCTTTTCTTTTAAAACAGGATAGAATTTATCATTATATACACATACATATTCGGCATCGAATTCTTTTGCCTGTAATGCAAGAAGCGAAACGTTTGAATAAGCAGCAAGAGCTTTTACTCTATATCCATATTTTTTACATACTGAAAGTGTCTGTGTTCCTATAGAACCCGTACTTCCGATAAGGCTTATTGTTTTCATAAAACCACCTCATAAAACATTTAACGGGAACAAGATAAAAAACCTTGTTCCCTTTAAATTTTAATAAAAAATTTCAACGTATCTTAAGACAAGTGTCATAACAGGTACTACTAAAAGTACACTGTCAAATCTGTCCATAAGTCCGCCATGTCCTGGCATTAAATTACCAAAATCCTTGATATCAACCTGTCTCTTTATTAAAGAAGCAACAAGATCTCCTATAATCGCAAGACACGATGACGTAATTGAGAATAATACAGCAACAACATAGTTTACGCTTATATCTGTACCATTATATCCAAGAACAAGTTTATATACAAAACATGCAAGACTAAAAACAATCGCTGTAATAATAACTCCGCCAACAGCACCTTCTATAGTTTTCTTTGGTGAAATTGAAGGACAAAGTTTATGTTTTCCGAGCGTAACACCTACAAAATAAGCTCCCGCGTCTGAAAGCCACGAAGCTGCAAGAGTAAGGCAAAGATAGTAAAGACCATGAGTATAATTATTTCTGATTTCAAAAAAGCAATTCATCGAAAAAGATATAAGTATAGTGAATGCTATCATATACGAAAACTTTTCCGCTTTGATTTTTTGAAAATAAAGCAGAAAAAGAAAAAAGGCAATCAAAACAAAAACTACATAGAATATTTCAACATAAGGATTTAAAAATCCGAGATTGAAAAAAGGTAATAACGTACCAAATGCTATACATACACCAAACAACAATTTATATTCATTGCATTTATTGGCACGTAAAATTTCCCATAAGAGAATGAATGTGAGTAATGCTATTGTAAAATTATATGCTATTGTACCCGAAAGAATTACAAGAACCAAAGCAACGCAAATTCCTACAACTGCAGTGATTATTCTTTGTAACATTGCAGTTATACACCTCCAAATCGTCTTTTTCTGCTTTTAAATTCATCAAGAGCCTTATCAAGATCTTTCTTTGTAAAATCAGGCCATAGAACATCAGTAAAATAATATTCTGCATAAGCTGCCTGCCATATAAGAAAATTAGATAAACGAAGTTCGCCGCTGGGTCTTATTATATAGTCAACATCAGGAACTCCCTTTGTATATAAAAGATCAGAAAATAAACTTTCATCAATTTGTGATGATGATATCAGACCATCTTTAACAAGCTCAGCTACCTGTCTGGCTGCATATATAATGTCATCACGGCCGCCATAATTTATGGCAAGAATCAATGTCATTGCGTCAAAATCCTTGGAATCCTCTTCAAGAGCGATCATCTTGTTTCTGAAATTTTCATCAAAAGCTGATTTATCACCAATAAACATTACTCTGATATTTTCTTTTGTATGTTCTCTTACTTCATCAAGATATTGATCAAAAAGTGCCATTATAGCTTCCACTTCATCTTTAGGCCTTTTCCAATTTTCAGTAGAAAAAGCGTAGAAAGTAATATACTTTACACCAAGTTCTTTGCAATAGCTTACTATCTTCCTGAATGTTTTGGCACCTTCTCTATGTCCGAATTTTCGTTCAAGACCTCTTTTTTTTGCCCATCTCCCATTTCCATCCATTATAAAACCTATATGAACAGGAAGATTCGCTGAATTAAGTTCGGACATATTTACACCTCAAAAGTTAGATAGACATAATTTCCTTTTCTTTTTCTTCTGCTACTTTATCGATATCAGCAACATACTTATCAGTAAGCTTCTGAATATCCTTTTCGCAGTTTGCAAGATCATCTTCTGTAATTTCAGAATTTTTCTTCATAGTTTTGAACTTATCCATAGCATCTCTTCTGATGTTTCTGATAGTAACCTTGCCTTCTTCAGCAAATTTTTTAATCTGCTTGCAAAGTTCCTTTCTTCTTTCTTCAGTAAGCTGAGGGAATGTAAGTCTTAAAAGTTTACCATCATTTGTAGGAGTGATTCCTATTTCAGAAGCAAGAATAGCTTTTTCAACAAGTTTAAGTGCAGAAGCATCCCAAGGCTGAATAACAAGAACTCTTGCTTCAGCAACTGAAATTGCAGCCAACTGATTAACAGGTGTAGGTGCTCCATAATAATCTACAAGAACTTTATCAAGAACCGCAGGATTAGCTCTTCCGGCTCTGATTGTTGAATATTCATGTTTAAGAGAATTAAGACATTTCTCCATTTTTTCTTTTGCTGAATTCATCTGTTCTTTCATTTTTAATCTGTCCTTTCAAATTAATCTGTTGTAACCAATGTTCCGACATCTTCGCCAAGAAGTGATTTGTAGATGTTGTCGGGATTATCAAGGTTAAATACAAGGATAGGTATATTGTTATCACGGCACATAGAAGCAGCCGTCATATCCATAACTTTAAGACCCTTTGCAAGAATTTCACTAAAATTAATTGTTGAATATCTTACAGCGTCATCATACTGATTAGGATCCTTATCATACACGCCATCTACCATAGTTGCTTTAAGAATAATCTCTGCATCTATTTCAGCAGCTCTGAGTGATGCTGCTGTATCTGTTGAGAAGAAAGGATTTCCTGTTCCACAACCAAAAATAACAACTCTTCCCTTTTCAAGATGTCTTACCGCTCTGTTTCTGAGGTAAGGTTCCGCTACCTGTTGCATGGTAATAGCCGTCTGAACTCTTACAGGAACACCGATGCTTTCAAGAATATCAGCAACAGCAAGAGCGTTCATAGCAGTTGCAAGCATGCCTATATGGTCAGCTCTTGTTCTGTCCATAGCACCGCTTGAACGACCACGCCAGAAGTTTCCACCGCCAACAACAATACCAATTTCAACCCCAGCATCATAACATTTTTTTATGCTTTCGCAAATACCTGTGATAATGTTGTAGTCAAGTCCCATTGATTTTTCTCCTGCAAGTGCCTCACCACTGAGCTTGAGGAGTATTCTCTTATATTTTGGTTCCATATTGCACCTCATAAACAAATAAAAGTCAATTCAACACAGATTTTTCAATCCTGCCTAACCTATATTTTACTATATTTTCGTAATTAAGTAAATAGATTTTATAAAAAATGTTTAGCCATTTTCACAAGCTTTTACAGCTTTCATATAAATTGCACATTCAAGTCGCTTTTTCTCTATTTCACAAGACATTTTGTAAGCGTTATGAACATCACCAGCATATATATAATTGTTAGCGTTACATCCACCACTACAATAGAATTTCGCCCAACATTTCTTACATTCTTCCTTTGTATATATATGAGCCGAAGCAAAATAATCTTTTATTTTATAATCAAATGTTTCTTCGTTGAGGTTACCCATTTTCCATTCATCAATACCTACAAACTGATGACAAGGATAAATATCACCATTAGGGCTAATAGCAACATATTCATTACCACATCCGCAGCCTCTGAGTCTCTTTATAGCGCAAGGACCTTGGTCGAGATCCAACATAAAATGGAAGAAATTAAAATGCTTGCCATT
>CALGTU010000020.1 GCA_937901465.1 uncultured Clostridia bacterium
GGGAATGATGAGCTGCTCGGCCAAACTACTAACCCTGAACAAACCGCTCCCGTTTGTTTCCGATTTGGTTTTCGCGACCACGCGAACCAACCGCTCCCAAGTTCCGTTTCTATTATGATAAGAATAGAAACGGAACCGCTTACACTCACTAAACAGCGTAAAATCGGAAAATAACGGGAATGCGAATACGAAAATCAGTGAAATTCCACGGAAAATAGGATTTTTGTGGATAACCTGCGCTATGTCTGAAAGGAGTTTTAATTATGCTGAAACTAAAAGAACAAATTGAAAAGATTTATAAAAACTGTAACAGAGGGAGCGTATCTACCCGAAAAAGATACAGGATTTCCACTCTTAAATTCTGCGAGTTTATCGAAAAAAGATTTGGTTTAGAGAATTTTAAGAATGTAAACGGAAAACATATCAGAGCTTTTGTCGACTACGAAAGAGCGAATAATGTCCCCGATATTACAATCGAAAATGAACTGATAGGAATATATTTCTTCTATAAATTCTGCGGTGGAACTAACACTCTCCCCGATAAAAAGGAGTTTAAGTTCAAAAAAGAAGTAAAAACTATAGAAGACATCCTCTGGACAAGTGAAGAAGTTGAAAAAGCTATTAGGCTTGCCGAACTTCAAGGGAATTCTATGATAAAGAATGCTTTGAGAATGTCATCTGTAGAAAACATCGGAATAGACGAAATATCCGTAAGACTTACCGATAGAGTGAGAATGGATACGGATAGCGTTAAAAGCAGAATACGAAATTGGGTACATAACAATCGAAGAAAGTTTTCGAATAGAAATCTTACCTTTGGCGGATCGAGAGGAGTGTTTTTATATGACAAAGAATGATATTTACAATGGTCTTATCAATCAACTGAATAGTGTAACGAAAAACAACGGAAACGAAAAAGGCTATAATACTGTGTCTACATACTATAATAATGTAACTGATTTCGCTAAATTTGTAGCAGATGAATATTCTCTTCAGAAGTTTGAAAATGTAAAAGCGAAACATATCTTTTCTTATGTCGAAAAACTTAAATCTGAAGGAAAGTCAGAAAGCACAATAAGAACAAGGCTTTCTGCGATAAGATACTTTCACAAAGAAGTCGGCGGAAAGAATAATCTTCCCGATAATGACAGACTCAACCTTTCAAAAAGAGAAAGGGGTACTATCAATAAGGCGTGGAATGATACCGAAATCAGAAAAGCCGTTGATATTGCTAAAGCAGAAGGCAAAGAAAGGATTGCTCTTTCTATAAAGGTATCATCAGAGTTCGGACTACGAATTGACGAAACGGCAAGTCTTAAAAAAGAGCAGATAAAGGAAAACTCTATTGAAATAAAGGGCAAGGGCGGAAAAGTTAGGAATGTAGCGATAGAAACTCCTGAACAAAGAAAACTCATAGAAGAACTGAAAGAGTATGCTGATAGGAATGGTGGAAAGTATATTCTTTCAGAATGGAATGTCAAGGCTACAAAAAGAGAGTTGGAAAAATGGATAGAAAGCAGAAGAGAAGAATTTTCGGATAAAGGCAGAGGGAAGAATGTCCCTCAGAACGAAAAGCCTAAAGCAGAAAACCTGACATTCCACGGGTTGCGCTACAGATACGCACAGAATAAGTATGAAAGGGAAATTGGAAAAGGGCATACTGAAAACTATGCGAAAAAGGCTGTTTCTGTTTCGCTCGGACACGAAAGGCTTGAAGTAACGAATATTTATCTTGCGAGGAAATAAGACGGACGGAAGTGTGTAAAATGCGCACTTCCGTCTTTTATGTATGGTTTTATACACCCGAAAGAAAAAGATTTTTT
>CALGTU010000021.1 GCA_937901465.1 uncultured Clostridia bacterium
CTTGCATGTGTTAGGCGTGCCGCCAGCGTTCGTCCTGAGCCAGGATCAAACTCTTAATTAAGTTTGTATATCAAGCTGATTTCTCAGCGTTGATCCTGTCCCAAGTTTCTCACTTGGCTAATCTTGTTATGTTTTTTAGTCTTCATCTGACCTTTTCCGTTTAAGGAATTTTAGGGTTTGTCTTGTCGATTGTTCAATTTTCAAGGTGCTTTGTGTACTCTGTTCGTCAGAGTGCTTTATTATTATATCAAGAAGTCAAAGGATTGTCAATAGTTTTTTTGAAGTTTTTTTGCAATATTTTTTGAAATTTTATCCCTGCCTTTTTGTGCAAACTGCATACGATTTTGTAAAAACAGGAAATTTAATGTCTTAAATGGTATTTTATGGCGCATATATACTATTTATATATAAAGAAACAGGCAGGAATAACCCTGTCTGTTCAATCTGCGTATCAATCGCGTGAACGTCCACAAACGCAACTCGACATATATGAAGAATTCACCTTGCCGCAGGATTTACATCTCCATCCGCCTCTGCTTAGCATATCACGTTCTTTTTCAGGATCGTTTTTCTGTGTAACAGCAATGTCATCATAATCAGGCTTATTGATAGCAATTATTATTCCGATAACCCCAAGGAAAAATCCCCACCAAAATCCACCGTCATAACCTTTTTTATTATATATCGACTGTGTTACTTTTCCACAAATAAGTCCCACAGCGACAGCGCTGATAGCATATCCCATTTTCAATTCCTCCCGATTTCAAATTATAAATTCAACAACTTTTTCTTTATATCATTATACTCTTCTTCTGTAATTTCACCATCATCGAAACGTTTTTTCTGTTTCATAAGTTCTTCTTTTGCTCTTTCTTTTTCTTCTCTCTGTTCTTTTTCTATTCTGTTGTTTTCAGCAAGAGTACATCCACACACGCAGGTTTCAATATAAGACGAATTAAGTCCGCCACATTTCACGCATTTCCAACCGCCTCTGCTGAGAACATCCTTTTCTCTTTCGCTGTTCGAAACACTTATCGGTCTGCTTTCCGGTTTACGAAGAACGACTATCAGACCGATGACACCAAGGAAAAATCCCCACCAGAAGCCACCGTCATAGCCTTTGTTTTCGTTTATGCTTTTTGTAACAATTCCCCATACTATGCAAACTACTATAAAAATCACTATTCTCATAAATTCCATATCATTTCCTCCGTTAATAAAGTTTGATTTTAGTCCAATATCAGTATACTAAAGTATTTTATATTTGTCAATAGTTAATTTACAATAGTATTGTAATGTGTGACAAAGGAGCGGTTGTATGTTCTGTGAAAGAATTAAAGAATTAAGAAAATCCTTAGGAATAAATCAGGTTGAATTCGGAAACAAGTTAAGCGTTACAAAACAATGCATAAGCAACTGGGAGAACGGAAACATTCAGCCTTCTATTGATATGCTTATTAAAATATGCGAAACTTTTTCTGTAAGTTCTGATTATCTTTTGGGCTTATCCGAAATCAAAACCCTTGACGTTTCGGGGCTTTCATCCGAACAGATACTGCATATTCAGAATGTTGTGAATGATATAAAAGAACTCTATAAAACATCCACCTGAAAAACAGGTGGATGTTTTTTATTATTTTAATCAATCTTCAAGACAGCTGCCCATAAGTTTAACCATAACAGCCTTCTGTGCATGGAGTCTGTTTTCTGCTTCTTCAAAGATTTCTTCTGCGTGTGCTTCAAAAACCTTTTCTGTGATTTCTTCTTCACGATGAGCAGGGAGACAATGCTGAACCATAGCATCAGGCTTTGCAACAGCCATAACTTCATCGTTTATCTGATAACCCTTGAATGCCTTTTCTCTTTCTGCCTTTTCGCCTTCCTGACCCATAGATGCCCATACGTCTGTAAAGAGAACATCTGCATCCTTAGCAGCTTCGAGAACATCTGTTGTATGTTTGAAGCAATCAAACTTTTCTGCAAAAGCCATAACTTCGGGGTCGGGCTTATAATTTTCGGGAGTAGCAACAGAAACGTTCATACCCATTTTAAGACAACCTACAATAAGAGAGTTTGCCATATTGTTTCCATCGCCTATGTAACACATTTTGAGTCCTTCAAGTCTTCCCTTGAATTCGCGGATTGTCATAAGGTCGGCAAGAATCTGACAAGGGTGACAGAAATCTGTAAGGCCATTGATTATAGGAATAGAACCATACTGGGCGAGATCTTCAACTTCTTTCTGTTCGAAAGTTCTTATCATAATACCATCGAGGTAACGCGAAAGAACTCTTGCTGTATCCTGAACGGGTTCTCCTCTGCCTATCTGAAGATCGTTTGAAGAAAGGAAGAGTGCGTATCCGCCGAGCTGATACATACCTGTTTCAAAAGAAACTCTTGTTCTTGTTGAAGCTTTCTGGAAAATCATTCCGAGAGTTTTACCCTTGAGATGTGGATGAGGGATACCGTGTTTAAGTTCGTATTTAAGCTGATCTGCAAGATTTAAAATATCAAGTATTTCCTCTGTTGAGAGATCAAGCATTTTCAATAAGTGTTTCATCGTCTTCATTACTCCTTTGTTCTTGTTCTGATGTGTTATTTATAATACCATTATCAATATTGTCGTTATCGTTATCAATAGTATCTGTATTGATATTATCGCTATAGATAATTTCAGCATCGGGAAAAATCTTTGCCATGTATTCTTCAATTGTTTTATTGAGCCTGTTGCTGTAAAGCATAGGGATATTATGCTTTGCTTTATCCCACAAATCAGTATCGCATTTTCCATTAAGTTCAGCGATTCTGTAAAGAGAATTCTTAACTTCCGAATGTTCTCTTATTCCGCAGAACGCCATTGTGGGAAGCGCCAGGCCCATAAACTTTTCGTAAAAATCGTTTATATTTATGCCGTTATCAACAGTTGCCACAACCGTTTCTTCTGTAACAGAAGAAACAGCTTCAATAAAATCTTCAAGCTGTTCGCCTTTAAGGCCTAAAATTTTTCCCTGAAGCCTTGCTATTCTTTTACTGCGAAGAATTTTCATAGACATAAGATTGGGTTTCATTATCTTTTTAACATTCTTTTCATTCTTATCAACCCAGGCGCTGATAAAAATTCCACCCTTGAAAAGATAAGGATAATGGGTTACAAGATAAAGTGCAATCTGTGCACCGAGAGAAAATCCTATTAAGACACATTCTCCGTTATACTGTTTTGCGAGTTCTATTATTGCCTCGTTTACCTCTTTTGTGTTAAAGGTTTTGTCAACTTCTTTTCCATAACCATAAAGATGAGGAATAACAAGGTGATATTTTTCAGCAAGGCAGTATGATTTTCGGAATGTGTCGGTAAAATTCATTCCATGCAAGAAAATTATCGTAGGATTTTCGGGGTTGCCGTATTCTTCATAATAAATCATTCAGTAAGCAATCCTTTCAGAATTTCAATGCCTTTATCTATTTCAGCGAATGATATTGTAAGAGGGGGTAAAAATCTGAGTTTTTCTTTTGCGGTTAAAACGATAACGCCGTTTTCAACAGCTTTTTTAACTACATCCCCTGCTTTTTTTGTCTTGAGTTTAGCACCGAGCATAAGGCCCATACCGTCAACTCTTTCGATTTCATCAATTTCAAGAAGTTTTCCCTTAAGATAAACACCCTTGCGGATTACTTCTTCCATAAAATCGTTGTTAACCTTTTCAAGAACCGCCATAGCACCTGCTGATGAAACAGGGTTTCCGCCAAAAGTTGAACCGTGAGTTGATGCAGAAAGAACATCACAACATTTTTCGTCAGCAAGGCATACTCCCATAGGAAGACCGCCCGCAATACCCTTTGCGAGAGTTGTTATATTTGCTTTCTTTCCGAAGTTTTCACCTGCTAAAAATTTACCTGTTCTTCCAACGCCTGTCTGAACTTCATCGGCTATTGTAAGAACATCTTTTTCTTCACAGAGAGAATAAATCGCGTCAACAAATTCTCTTTCTAAAGGTAAAACACCGCCTTCGCCCTGAATGTATTCAAACATAACAGCACAGACTGTGTCATCGAGTTTTGATTTAAGGTCATCGATATTATTCGCTTCAACGTAGATAAAACCTTCTGTAAACGGGAAGAAATAGTTATGGAAAACATCCTGTCCCGTTGCCGAAAGAGTAGTTAAAGTTCTTCCGTGGAATGAGTTTACAAGGGTGATGATATTGTGTCTTCCCTTGCCGTATTTATCGAATGAGTATTTTCTTGCGAGTTTGATAGCACATTCATTTGCTTCAGCACCGCTGTTTCCGAAAAACACCTTGCTGTATCCTGTTCTTTCACAGAGGTTTTCGGCAACATCCGCCTGAGGTGCATTATAATAAAGGTTTGATGTATGCTGGATTTTATGTGCCTGATTGCATACATAAGAAACCCATCTGTCATCGCATATACCGAGGGAGTTTGTTCCTATTCCGCTTCCGAAATCGATATACTGTTTTCCGGCTTCGTCATAAATTTTTTCTTTTATACCTCTATCGAGACATACATCCTGACGGGTGTATGTTCCCATTATATATTTTTCAAATTTTTCCTTTGTGGTCATTTTTTATCTTTCCTTAATTTTTTAATATGTTCTGTAAATTTTTGAGAAGTATTCTTCTGCTTCTGCTTTTATTTCATCCGTGTATTCATCACCGGCAACAGCATAGACTACAAACACCATATCTTCTTCAAGAATCATAACTTTTGAACACATAATGAGTCCGTCTTCTTCAACACGAATAACCTTGTATACATAATCTCCGTTAGTGTCTTCGCCTATATCCGAATAAATCTGTTCATATCCGATATTTGAAAAAAGGTTTTCAGCAACAGCTTCTCTTTGCTTCTCCGTAAGTCCTTGTGCTATGCCATCAGCATGGCGGACAATTATATAGCTTGTTAATCCGTCTGAAACATATGTTGTTTCGCTGCCGGAAGTTGTTATACGAGGTTCTGTCGGCATAAGGACAGAAATACCTTCGCCTTCGCCTATATTTACTCTCTCCCAGTTATCCATATCTTGTGTTTCAACAACAGAACTTACCGCTCCTCCTACATCTGAAACAACCTTGGATATACCGTAAATTCCGCCGATAAGACCTAAGATAAGCGCTATTATCATAACGAGATGTCTTATCTTGAAAGATGCAGGTTCTTTTCTGAAATAAGAAGCGATTCTGTCATCAGAATCAAATTCATAGCGCGATTTGAGTTGGTGGAATCTTGATATCTTCTGATATGCTGTAATATATGCGCCAAGGATAGCAACTTTAGCAAAAAGTCTTCTGAACGAAAGCAAAGAAGTAAGTACGCCGAGTCCTCCGTAAATTATCGCGAGGATTGCACACACTTTATTTTTCTTGCTTATTCCGAAAGCAAGACCCATACAAATGCAGATATCTATAAAATTAAAGATTGCAACAAACGCTCCTGCGATTCCTGAAAGGCTTCCTGCAAATGATACTATCGCAAGAAGAACCCCTCCTATAATCAGAATCCATTCAGCAACTTCTATAGCCTTTGAAATTTTTTCGAGTTCGCCTAAAACATGAAGTTCGGTTGAAGCAGAATCGCGATAGAAAGCACCGTTCATAGTGCCTGAATTATTAAAGGTATTCTGTGAATTATTACCGAATGTTCCTATATTTGATGGATTGCTGTATGTGTTCTGATAAGAAGATGATGACATATCTGTATTATATGTTGACTGATATGTCGGTGCTGAAGACATGCCTGTGTCATATGTATTCTGATTGGATACAGAAGAACCACCATATGTATTCTGATTCGACGCAGGTCTTCCCGCAAGAGTCGATGATGTGCTGTAAGTGGTTTCATATGTATCTGAATATGTATTCTGATAAGTTGATGTTTTGTCTGATGAAGCTGATGGTGTGCTGAAACTTATATCCCCTGAATAAAAATCATCAGCTGACGAAATTTTTTCATCACCTATACCAACGCCTAAAGACTCCTCTTTCTTTTTTGCAGCATTCAAATCAAGAAAATCCATATCTCTTTCCCCTTAAATAAAATATTTTTCCTGAAACAAACCGACTTATCTCTTGATAATCCACTTTCCTGAATCGATGAATTCATAAAGTTCCTTAAGGTTTTCTTCTGAAGTATATGAATTCATTCCGTCAATCATACTCATAGCAACGATATCGTCGTTTGTTCTGTCCTGTCTGCGCTTGATCTGTGCTTTAATGCCCATAAGCTGCATCTTTTCAGGAATAGAAATCTTATCGTTGTTGATTTCTCCTCTTACGAGGAAAAGAGGGAATCTGCTGTGCATTTCAGTTGAAAAATTCTTATCCATGATCCATTCACGGTTGAGTTCCTTATCTTCATACCAGCCGTTTCCAACGATAGCAACCTTTTTGAACATAAGGTGACCTATGTTCTTCTTGATAAAATCACAGATAGGCATTTTATCATTGTAAATTCCACCTACAAAGAGGAGAAGTTCATACCCGATGATATGTTCGGGCTGAAGGCCCTTTACTTTGTACATATCAGCACCGCCGAGTTTTGCCTGAATCCACTTTGCATACTTTTCTGTTGTACCATACTTTGAATCGTAAACAATTGCCCATTTTGCCATAAAATAATACTTCCTTTCAGAAATTTAAAACTGATTTAATTGATATTAAACAAACTGAGTTCCTATACCTTCGTTTGAAAGCAATTCAATAAGAATTGAATGTGGCACTCTGCCATCTATAATACAGGTTTTCTTTACTCCTCTTCTTACCGCTTCAACGCAGCAATCGATTTTAGGAATCATTCCGCCTGATATTATTCCCTGTCGTTTAAGGAATGATACTTCGCTTACATTAACGCTGGGTATCAATGTTTCGGGATTGTCTTTATCCCTTAAAAGTCCCGCTATATCGGTCATAAGAACGAGATTTTCAGCACCAAGTTCTGCTGCTATTCTCGCTGCGGCTGTATCCGCATTAACGTTATATGTTCTTCCCTTTTCATCACATGCAACTGTCGCTATTACGGGGATATATCCGCCGTCGAGTGCATCAATTATAGGCTTTTTATTTACCTTTACTATATCTCCGACAAATCCTAAATCGACATCGCCTTCCATTTTTTCAGCCATAAGCATCTGTCCGTCTATTCCGCAAAGACCTAAAGCATTGCCCTTATTCTGCGCTAAAAGAGCTACGAGTTCTTTATTTACCTTTCCTGATAAAACCATCTTTACGATTTCAACAGTTTCGGCATCTGTATAACGGAGACCACCTATGAATTTGCTTTCTATGCCTACTCTGTTAAGCATATCGTTTATTTCAGGTCCTCC
>CALGTU010000022.1 GCA_937901465.1 uncultured Clostridia bacterium
CCATGTCAATCTCGACACAGCAGAAAGCAATAGAGCCCTTTTGGCAATGCGTACTATGCCTGTTTTTTTAATGCCTCACAATAATCATAACCCCATTCTCCAAATCATGACTCATCCCGCGCATAATTCTTGCCAACAGCATCGCTGTGCGCTGCTGCTCTATTTCATCATCAGCAATAAAAACAGCCACATTGCCATGTACTTTATCTGCATATGCATCAGTCGTCACTGCTGCCAGAATGGTATCCTCCATCAAATTCACCTGTCTTTCATGCAATTTGATCCGAATTTTTTTGTTTCGCCAGCTTTCGTCCGATGGGATTAGACAAGATTAGCCGCACCGACCTCAACTGCCGTAGCACCCGCCATCATAAGCTCGATAACGTCCTCAGCCGTGCTGACACCGCCCATACCGACTATAGGAAGCTTGACCGCGTCGTATACCTGATATATCATTCTGACCGCAACAGGCTTTATTGCAGGACCGGAGAAGCCGCCCGTCTTGTTTGCAATTATAGGTGCTCTTTTCTTTAAGTCTATTCTCATTCCGAGAAGAGTGTTTATAAGTGAAACCGCGTCAGCACCTTCAGCCTCAACCGCCTTTGCGATGTCAACAATGTTTGTAACATTAGGTGAAAGCTTAACCATAAGAGGTTTGTTTGTAGCATTTCTTACAATTCTTGTAACAGCCGCAGCGCCCTCGCATGATGTTCCGAAAGCAGCACCGCCCTGCTTTACATTAGGGCAAGAGATATTAAGTTCAATCATATCAACATCTGTCGAATCAAGTTTCTTTGCAACTTCCGCACATTCTTCAGGTGTTGAGCCCGCAATGTTAGCAACAATAGTTGTGTCTTTGGTTTTAAGATAAGGAAGTTCATTTGCAATAAAATAATCGATTCCGGGATTCTGAAGACCAACAGAATTAAGTATTCCGCTTGGTGTTTCAGCGATTCTGGGTGAAGGATTTCCTGTTCTCTTAACACCCGTTGTTCCCTTTGTTGAAATTCCGCCTAAAACAGAAAGCGGAAAAAGTTCTTCATATTCCCTTCCGTATCCGAATGTTCCCGATGCAACGATAACGGGATTTTTAAAGTCAACTCCCGCAACTTTTACACTTAAATCTGCCATCAGAAAATCACCTCCTCGGAATTGAATACAGGGCCGTCCTTACAAACGTGTGCATAATATTCTTCGCCGTTCTTGACTGTTCTACAAGCACATACAAGACAAGCACCTATTCCACAGCCCATTCTTTCTTCAAGAGAAATGAAACAAGGAACGCCTGCTTCTTTCGCTATATCAACAACACCCTTTATCATAACGTTAGGTCCACAAGCATAGATAACATCAGGCTTTTTCTTTGCAACTTCGTCTTTTAAAGCTTCTGTTACAAAACCTTTTCTGCCCATGCTTCCGTCATCTGTACAAAGTATTGTTTCAGCGCCGAATGATTTGAGGTCTTCCTGCAAAATAACCGCAGCCGCATTTCTGAAACCGCTTATCGAACGACAGTTTTCGCCGAAATGCTTTGCAATTTCATTCATAGGAGGAGTTCCTATTCCACCGCCGACAGTAATAGCTGTCTTATAGTCGTCCATAGGAAAACCTTTTCCCAAAGGTCCTAAAATGTCTATCATTTCACCTTCGTTGATTTTTGCTATCTGCTTTGTTCCTTTTCCTCTTACTTCAAAAACAATTCTTATAGTTCCCTTTTCCTTATCTATCCCACAGATTGATATAGGTCTGCGGAGTGTATATCCGTCAGCAATAACATTTACAAACTGACCCGCAACAGCAACCGATGCGATATCGGGACAGAGTATTTCAAAATCATATATTTCTTTGGCAAGAGTTTTCTTAGAAACTAAAATATATTTACCCTGAGTGTATTTCAACTTTTTCATCTCCGTTTAAATATTAAAGTGCGTCTGTGATGTCCTTCTTCATTCTTAAAACTTCATTGAGTGCCGCAAGAGCGTAATCCTTTTCGTCGTATCCGCCCTTCTGATAAGCACACATAACCGCTCTTGATGAGTTTACGATAGCACCCATTCCGTTCTTGTCAAATGCCTTTGCAACACCGGCAGCACCGCCGCCCTGAGCGCCGTATCCGGGAACTAAGAAGAATGTATGAGGAAGCTTTGCTCTCATTTCAGCGAGCTGTTCGGGATAAGTAGCACCAACAACAGCACCAACTCCGCTGTAACCATACTTGCCCATATCTTCAGCGCCCCATTTTTCACACATATCGCCCATAACCTCATAAACTGTCTTGTCACCGATTTTAAGATCCTGAAGTTCGCCTGATGACTGGTTAGAAGTCTTAACGAGAACGAAAATGCCCTTGTCCTTTTCCTTACAGATTTTAAGGAGAGGAGCAATTCCGTCAGTGCCAAGATATCCGTTTACAGTGAGTGCATCAGCACCGAAAGCGTCAAGTTCTTCAGAACCCACAATAGTTGTTCCGAGATGAGCAGTAGCATAAGCTTCCATAGTAGCGCCTATGTCGTTACGCTTACCGTCTGTCATAACAAACATACCTTTTTCTTTTGCATACTGAATTGTCTTATAAAGTGTCTTTACTCCGTGATAGCCATACATTTCATAGTAAGCTGCCTGAGGCTTTATAGCAGGAACAACATCGCATATTGCGTCGATGATTCCCTTGTTGAATGTAAGAATAGCCTTTGATGCCGCTTTAAGTGTTTCGCCGTCCTTTTCAAAAGCCTTTCTTTTGATGAATTCAGGAACATAGTCAAGCTTTGGGTCAAGTCCTATAACGCTTGGGTTTTCTGTTTCCTTGATTTTTTCGATAAGTCTGTCGAGTGACATATTTACCTGCCTCCTATATATTTGATTTTATAATGTTACCGTTTATTATTGCCTTTGCTTTCCCTTTAAACTTTTCTCCCTTAAAGACTGTGTTCTTCGATTTCGATTTAAGTTCTAAAGGATTAACAACCCATTCTTCATCGGGGTCAAAGATTGTCATATCAGCCTTACTGCCAACTTTTATTTCAGCGACATCGGCGCCCGCTATCCTTCTCGGATTTTCACTCATAAGCGAAACTATCTTTGAAAGACTTACTTTTCCCGTATGATAAAGTGCTGTGAGTGTTGCCGCAAGCGATGTTTCAAGACCGACAACGCCGTTAGGTGCTTTTAAAAAGTCTGCTTTTTCTTCTTTAGCGTGTGGTGCGTGGTCAGTAACTATACAGTCGATAGTTCCGTCAAGAATAGCCTCGATAATAGCGAGTCTGTCGTCTTCCTCTCGAAGCGGAGGATTCATTCTGTAATCAGCATCTTTCGCAAGAAGTTTTTCATCTGTATAGATAAAGTAGTGAGGGCAGGTCTCACAAGTAACCTTAACGCCTCTTTTCTTTGCGTTTCTTATTATTTCAGCACTTCCCTTTGTCGAAACATGGCATATATGAATTTTAGCCTCTGCCTTTTCACAAAGAAGAATGTCTCTTTCGGTAATGCTGTCTTCAGAAAGCCTGTCCATCCCCTTAACGCCGAGTTTCTCAGAAATTTTTCCCTTGTTGATGATTCCTCCGTCTATGATATCAAGGTCTTCACAATGACAAGCAACCAAGAGTCCGTTTTCTTTTGATAATTCAAGTGCTTCAAAAAGCATATCGGGATTTTCAACAGGTCTGCCGTCGTCTGTTATAACAGTAGCCCCTGCTTTTTTAAGACTTTCATAATCACAGAGTTCTTCTCCCAAAAGACCCTTTGTTATACAAGCCGAAGGATAAATAGTAACACCCGAACCTTCCGCTTTTTCTATGATGTATTCAACAGTTTCGGCAGTATCTGTTGCAGGTTTTGTGTTAGGCATAGTAACAACACCCGTGATTCCTCCTGCCGCAGCGGCTGCTGTTCCCGTTATGATATCTTCTTTGTGAGTAAGCCCGGGGTCACGGAAATGAACATGCATATCAAAAAGCCCGGGAGAAACACAAAGTTTTCCTTTTCCGTCGATAACCTTATCAGCAGTTGCTGAAATCCCGTCCTTTATTTCTGCGATAATTCCGTCCTTTATCAGAATATCTCCATTTGTTTCTTCAAGAGATGTTATAATTCTCATATTTTTGAGAAGAATTGTTCCTGACATTTTAATCCTCCTTAAAAATTATATCCATAGTATTATACCACATTTATCCGCTTTTGTCCACAATAAAAATATAAAAGCCTCTTCTTTTTTGTCAAAAGAAAAGGCTTTTTATTTATTCTTCTTCGTTCTTTCTGTTTACAATAAATTCAACCGCTTTGTTAAGACATTTTATATCCGCTTCTTTTATGTTTCCGCCGAATTCTCCGTCAAGTGTCCAGGGAATAAGTTCTGATGCCGTTATCTTTATTTCGCTGGCTCTGAAAAGATAGAAATAATCCGATGAAAGTTCAAATTTAGTAAGATCACGTAAAGTTTCCTGAAGCTGAACCGTGCTTTTCGGCATCTTTATAAAAGCCGCCTCAAAAAGTCCGTCATCAAGTTCTGTTCCCAGCGGATTCATTCCCGTAAATCCGCCGACAGACATAGAATTAGAAACCATTCCGAAGATAAAATCATCTTCTATAACATTCCCGTCGTATTCTATCGTCATATGATATGATGTAACCGACGCGAGACTTTTAGCACCCTCGATAACATAAGCCATATGTCCGAAAAGGTTTTTTCTCTGCTGTGATGTCTGATAAGAAACTTCCGTAAAAAGTCCGAATGCGGCAATATAATTGAAATTAAGCCCGTTAAAACTTCCTATATCACAAGGAAAAGGCGTTCCCGATATAATTCCGTCCGCCGCCTCAGGCATATCTTTAGGAATACCAAGGCTCGTCGCAAAATCGTTTGTTGTCCCCGCGGGAATATATCCTATCGGAATATCAACTCCCGATGCCAGAACTCCTTTAACGGTCTCATTTAAAGTTCCGTCTCCGCCACTACAAGAAACAATGTCGAATTCACCCGCTCTGTCCTTAACGGTCTGATAAGCGTCAAGTCTTTGCTGAGTAGGTCTTACAGTAACATCATACCCACCCTTTACAAATGTATCAAGTATTGTAACAAGATGATTTTTTATCTGAGCCTTTCCCGCATTGGCATTGTAAACAAAAAGCATTTTTTTCATAATTCTCACCCTGAATTTATTTCTGTTTTTTTACATTATACACCACTTTTGTGAAAATCACAAGAAAAATACGCAACAGGAAAGAGAAAACTCCCCTTCCCGTTGCGTACGGCACGGAAGACGCTTTTCCGTTGTTTCCGATAAAAAAGACACGGAAACTGCCAAAACAAACAAACAACAAAACTACAGATTGATAGTAGTGTAAGCGATATTAAAAAATCAGTCCTTCTTGTCAACAAATTCAATGTTGTCAAGTTGTGCCTGTAAATTTCTTTTGAAAAGTGCTCTGTATTCGTTTCTAAGAGCAGTCTGTTCTTCCTTTTCTTCAACAGTAAGCTCTCTCACTCTTGATTCTCTCGCGAGATAATTTATCCTGTCGATTTTATTCTGTTCCATAAAAGACCTCTTTATTCATCTGATATATTATATTCCGTAAATTTAAAAATATTCCATTTTTTATCTGACCTTATTATAGCATACTATTTTTTCAATTTCTACCTTTTTTCGTAATTGTAATAAAAGTTTAACCTTTGTATCCGTTTTGTAATAAAATGTTCCTGATTTGTAATATTATTGCAACCATTTCTGATGTATGCTATAATGTTTTTACAGAAAGAGGTGTTTTATCTATGAAAACAGCACTCATAACAGGCGCATCAAGAGGCATAGGAAAAGCCACAGCAGAGCTTTTTGTTGAAAACGGTTACGCCGTTATTATAAATTATAACAAAAGCGAAAAAGAAGCGATGTCGCTCGTTTCAGAAATCCGCGAAAAAGGCGGAATTGCCATGGCAGTAAAGGCTGATGTTTCCAAAGAAACCGAAGTTTCAGAAATGATGAAAATAATTTCAGAAAACTTTTCTTCAATAGATGTTCTTGTCAATAACGCGGGAATTTCTCTTCAGAAAATGCTTACAGAAACAAGCATAGAAGAATGGGATAATATCTTTGGCATTACAGCAAGGGGAACTTTTCTCGTCACAAAATCAGTTCTTCCTATGATGATAAATAAAAAATCAGGAAGCATTATAAATATTTCTTCTATCTGGGGAAATGTCGGCGCTTCTTGTGAAGTCGCATATTCTTCCGCAAAAGCCTCTCTCATAGGCTTTACAAAAGCCCTCGCAAAAGAAGTGGGACCGTCAGGAGTGAGAGTAAACTGCCTTTGCCCCGGTGTTATCGACACAGATATGAATAAAATGCATAGCGAAGAAACACTCGCTTGTCTATGCGATGAAACTCCTCTTATGCGAATAGGCTCTCCTTTTGAAGTCGCCGAAACAGTTCTCTTTTTAGCGTCAGAAAAATCTTCATTCATAACAGGTCAGGTCTTCTCCGTCGATGGTGGAATGACAGTATAAATAAAAATCCCTTGTAAAAACAAGGGATTTTTTTATTTCTATTTTCCTGGAAAGATAAGAACTCCGTTTTCAATTCTGAAAGAAACTTCAGATGTATAGTCTACATCAGGAAACATCTTTTTAACAATATATTCTCCGTCAGAAAGTTCCGAAGTATCAATTTTTATCGTAACATCAGAGCCGTGCGGAAGAATAAGCGCTATCTCTATAAAAGTAACGCTCTGCATAACAGGTTTTCCTTTCTCAATTTTATAGAAGAAATAGTCATAACCCGTAATAAGTTCTTCTCCACTGTTGTTTTTATAATCTATTACAACAAATTTTCCGTTCTGACCGCACTTTGTAATAATCGGCTCATGATATGCCACAGGCATAGTCGCAACTGGAGCGCCATCTACAACAGGCACCATTGTCGACTGTGACTGAACTTCGCCATCATTTTTGTCAGGATTTGTTACCATAGTCGTTGTTACATCAACTCTGTTTACTGTCGGAAACTCCTTTTCAACCGCCGTCTGTGGAACAACAATCGTATCATCAGGAAAATGCGCAGGCGATGTAACCTCTTCATATTCCTCGCCGTTTGTATATGCAATTTCTGTTGTTTCCATAGCATCAGCGTCATCTATCATTCCGTCAGGCATTAAAGGTGCACCCTGCATATCATCTGTCAGAAGGTCGTGAACAGTCTCTGCCCCTGCCATAGTAGCAGCTGTTGTTTCATTAGCAACCGCATCGACAGAATTATCAGCGGTTTCTGTTGCAAGTTTAAAATTGTTTCCCGTAACAGCTATGAGTGTCCACGCGCAAAGAAGTGCAAACCCTGCCGCCATAGCGGATATTTTTGCGATGTTTATTATTTTCGTCGGTTTTTTCTTGCTTGTTTTTTCTGCCGCTTCAAGCATCTTCTTTTCTGCTTTTTCATAAAAATCCGCAGAAAGTTCTATTTCGTCAACCGCTTTTATATAGTCATTCTTATTCATCAATAAATCCCCCTTCCAACCTTTCTTTAAGTATTTTTCTCCCTCTCGAAAGCCATGTCCCGATAGTACCCGTCGATTTTCCGAGTATGTCGGCAATCTCGTTTATCGAATATCCCTCATAATAAAAAAGGTGTATAACCGTTCTGTATTTTTCGGGCATTTTAAGAACTTCTTCCAAAATATCGTCAGTTTTTTCTTCCGATGTTTTAGTCATTGCCTCATCTATGGGAACCGTTTTTTTTACCCATGCGGATTTGACAAAATTCTTAGATTTATTTACAGTAACCCTTATCAGCCAGGCTTTTTCGTGTTCAGTGTTTTCAAATGTCTTGTTCTTTTCAATAAGACTCACAAAAACATCCTGTGCAATATCTTCTGCATCACAAAGACTTTTTGTATAAGTAAACGCAAGTCTTACTATCATCTTTGAATATGTATCAAGAACATATTTTATGTATTCGTTACCGGTAAGCGAATACCCAGTCATCTTGCCTCTCTCCTTTCATAAGAAAATCTGCGTTTCTGTTTATAATACAACATAAACGCAGACTTTTTTTCATTTTCTAAAAAAATTTTATTCCTTAAAATCTCCTCTTGCAACAACAATCTGATAACCCGCTCTTTCAACCTGCTCTTTGAGGATTTTAAGCCCCTCGGCAGATTCTGAACCCGTTCCGATTTTATTGTCATAGATAGAATAAAGTTTTCTGAACTTTTTGGGCGACAAATTCGGCATAACAACATTAGCCCCCGCTTTGAGTCCCATTTCTCTGCCGTCAGGAGAAATTGTCCCTAAAGCCGTTGTCGAAGGAATTAAAGCCGAAGGCAGAATAAGCCTTGTAAGCGAAACCATGCATAAAGTATCCCTTAAAGTTCCCTGATTTTCATTCTCAAAAGGAGTATTTCTGCTAGGGATAAAAGGGCCGATACCAACCATATGTGGCTGAAATTTTTTAAAGAACATAAGGTCGTCGGCTAAATTTTCCGCCGTCTGAAAAGGCGAACCGACCATACATCCCGCACCGACCTGAAATCCGAGTTCTTTCAAATCATAAAGTGATTTCATTCGTGTTTCATATTTCATTTCGATAGGGTGAAGTCTGCCATAATGTGTTTCGTCCGCTGTTTCATGACGAAGAAGATATCTGTCCGCACCCGCTTTTTTAAGCCTTTCAAAACTTTCTCTCCCTCTCTCTCCGAGTGAAAGAGTTATCGCAACATCGGGATATTTTTCCTTTATCTTTTCTGTTAAAGAACATACAATATCATCTGTAAAATGATTGTCTTCCCCGCCCTGAAGAACAAACGTCCTGAATCCAAGCTCATATCCTTCATCGGCACAAGAAAGTATTTCTTCTTCTGAAAGACGATATCTTTCTGTATTTCTGTTGTCGCGTCTTATTCCACAATAAAGACAGTTGTTTTTGCAATAATTCGATATTTCTATAAGTCCTCTTATATAAACATCTCTGCCATATTTTTCTCTTCTCACACTATCCGCAAGAGAAAAAAGATAACTATCGTCATCGGAATTTTTATTCGAAAGAACGGCAATAAGGTCATCTCTTTCAAAATCTCCCGATTTTATTCTGTCAATTATTTTCTTCAAATTTTATCATATCCTTTATAACTTCTGAGGCAATTATAAGCCCCGCTGCCGAAGGAACAAACGCAATACTTGCGGGAACTCTTTCTCCGTTTTCCCCTTTCGGAACAACAGGAAGTTCGTCCGAATAAACGCATTTAAGCTTTTTTATACCAAGAAGTCTCATTTCTCTTCTTATAACCTTAGCCAGCGGACAAACCTCTGTTCTGTTTATATCGGCTACCTTGAATCTCGTCGGGTCAAGTTTATTTCCCGCCCCCATAGATGAGATTATGGGAATATTCTTTTCATAAGCCGATTTTATCAAAAACACCTTCGATTTAACACTGTCAATCGCATCGACAACATAGTCATAATCCGAAAGATTGACACACTCACTATTTTCTTCAGAATAGAATTCATTTATACATAAAACTTCACAATCGGGATTTATATCCTTTATTCTTTCCGCCATAACTTCCGTCTTGTATTTTCCGACAGTAGATGTAAGTGCAATTATCTGTCTGTTTATGTTTGTTATATCAACTCTGTCGCTGTCAACAAGGGTTATCTTCCCAACTCCGCTTCTCGCAATCGCTTCCGCGGTGTATGACCCAACTCCGCCAATGCCGAAGATTATAACCGAAGATTTCATCAGTTTTTCAACAGATTCATCGCCTATAAGCATAGCCGTTCTTAAAAATTCCTTACGCAATTTCCCGTTACACTCCTATTCCGATAAGGTCGATAATCGTTCCGCTGATTATTCCTATAAAGATAAGTCCTGCGAGGATAAATATGCTTTCTTTAACATGCTTTCTGTTTGTTCTGAAAAGAACAACAAGTCCCATTCCCGCACCCGTCGAAAGTCCGCCGACGAGTGAACCGAATGTAAGTCCGCCTTTAAGATAAAGTTCGGTTAAAACAACCGATGCCGAACAATTCGGAATAAGTCCTATAAAGGCTGAAATAACAGGCTGTAAAGGTTTTATAGTCATAAGTGCCGATGTTATTTTGTCTTCTCCGACAAATTCGATTATAAATCCTAAAACAAGATTTACTATAAGTATCGCAAGGAAAATGCCTATTGTATGTCTTATTGCCGAACGGAGAATCCCATGTTCACAACCACAACCTTCACAGATTTCTTCAAAAGGCTTTTCTTCCTGCTTGTTTTTCATCACAAATCTTATGATAAGGTCAATTGCCATTCCGAAAACAACAGCAATTATAAATTTGCATAATAAAAGCTTCCATAAAACAGAAATCTTATCGGGATGAGCAAGTATTATCGGTATCGCTTCGTCAGATGTCGCGATATAAACCGCCATAAGCGTTCCCGCCGAAATAACTCTCCCTACATAAAGATTCGATGCCGCAACAGAAAATCCGCATTGTGGAAAGAGTCCGAGCATTGCTCCGCCGACAGAACCGAAAGGGCCTGTCTTTCTGAAGAATTTTTCTATTTTATTATCTGTTTTATGCTCCATAAACTCCATAAGAAGATACACTCCGAAAAGAAACGGGAGCGTTTTCAAAGAGTCGATAACAGAATGAAGTATAACGTGAGTGATAATTTCAGTCATTTTTTCAACTTTCCGCCTTTTATAAAAAATAAAATACGAAATAATTATACTATATAATTTATATTTTATCAACAGTTTTTGCAAGAATTGCGATTTAAAAATTTCATTTTTATTGAAAATAAACTATTGAAACAGAAAAAAAATTGTGATATAATTTTTCTATTCAAAGTATTCGAGTTATATCGAAGGAGGAATTCAAAATGGATAACAACAAGCGTCCCGATTCTATGGAACGTATCACAACAAAAGAACTTGCCGATGCATTTATCGCAGAACAGGTTGAACTCGTTAAAAAGCAGGTAGGCGATAAAAAAGTTCTTCTCGCACTCTCAGGCGGTGTTGACTCATCAGTAGTAGCAGCACTTCTCATCAAGGCAATCGGAAAACAGCTCGTTTGCGTTCACGTAAACCACGGCCTTATGCGTAAGGGCGAAAGTGAACAGGTTATCGAAGTATTCCAGAACCAGCTCGATGCTAACCTTATTTATATCGACGCTACAGATCGTTTCCTTGATCTTCTCGCAGGTGTTGCAGAACCCGAAAAGAAGCGTAAGATCATAGGCGGTGAAT
>CALGTU010000023.1 GCA_937901465.1 uncultured Clostridia bacterium
GATCAGTTTCCTTCGGGCATCCTCCCTGTCAATGGATTCCAGAAGGGTTCGTTCCTCTTCCTTTGTAAGAGCTACGCCGTGTTCATTTTCATGTTTGGTGTGTATCACAATTTCCAGAGGGTTATAATCTATCAATCGGTGCAACATAGCCATCTTGAAAATAACGGATAGCAGGCTGTAAATTTCTCCAGCGGTTTTGCCTTTAGCTTCTTCTTCCAAATCATCGATTAAGTCTTGACAATCCTTTGGCGTAATCTTTACAAGAGGAATTTCTTCAAAATACGGTTGTAAGTATTTTATATAGCGGTTATAGTCCGTTTTATACGTCTTTTCCGTAACCTTTTTTATTCTGAAATTCTCAAAATAATACATTGTAAACGAGTGAAAGGTTTTAGGGACTCCCGTAATCTTTTTAGAAACTTTGGCGGTTTTTAACTGTTCGATAAAGAGCCGTTTTGCTTCTTCAAGATTTTTGTTGGAAGCGGATATATTATCCCCGTTTCTACGGTAACGTATTTCGTAAATATAACCGTTTTTTCCGCTTGGTTTTTTGCGGATTCGTGCAGTACAACCATCCGCACGAAATTCTTTCCTGAATGTTTTTGGCATTTGATTTATTTCCTTTTGTGTAAATATAATTTTAGAAGAAGTTATAAAAGAAAATCCTGCTCTCTGCGGCAAAAACGCAGAGAATTTTGACGACTTCCCCATTCTCATAAAATTCATTGATGCTATGGATAACCTTTCCGTGCAGGTGCACCCTACAAAAGAATACTGTGCTCTTACAGGCAAGGGTCAGAGCAAAACCGAATGCTGGTATATCATCGACTGCGAAGAAGATGCAAGCCTCATTCTCGGCTTTAAAGATAAGATCTGTGATGTTTTTCGCATTGTATTCACAGTCTGCAACCTTAATATCGGGAATTCCACAGGCTATTTTAAGAAAACCGTCTTTCATTTTCAAAAACCTCCGCCACATAAAATATATTTATTTATACCATTATATAACTGTGGTTATTTTTTGTCAACTTGACATCACTTATTCCGAATACGCTGTTACGCGTGTTGTTAGCACTCTCACAAAAAGATTGCTAATTTTTTTCAAAAAACCCTTGACAACCGTTGGTTTTAATGGTATTCTATGTTTAGCACTCGAAGAGAATGAGTGCTAGCACACTAGTGATTCAACTGTCAAAAGAGGTGAAAATGATGCTTGACGAGAGAAAACTTAAAATCCTCGGCGCTATTGTCGATGAATATATAGTTACCGGCGAACCTGTTGGTTCAAAGACAATTTCAAAACTCGCAGACATCAATGTTTCATCAGCAACAATAAGAAACGATATGGCGGTTTTAGAACAACTCGGATATCTTGAACAGCCACACACCTCGGCAGGAAGAATACCTACATTCAGCGGATATCGTCTTTATATCGAAAAGATAATGAAAGAAAATCCGCTTTCAGAAGAAGACAAACAGATGCTTGACAGTATGCTTGATACTGACGCTCCCACAGAAGAAGCACTTATTCAATCAGCATCAACCGCTCTCGCGGAAGTTACAAAATGTGCGGTTGTAGCATCAAACCTTGCTCCGAAATATTCGGTTATAACAAAGGTTGAGGTTATTCCGACAGGAAAAAGACTTTATGTTCTTCTTCTCATAACTTCATCGGGAAGCATAAAGAATAAAGTCTGTCGACTTGAATTCGACCTTACCCCCGAACAGCTTGATTTCTTCTCAAAATATATGGAAGAAAATTTAAGCGGTGTTTCGCTTGAGAGTCTTTCTGAAGAAATGTTCCAGCAGATAATCGTTGCTATGGGTGCATATATGATGACACTTTCTCCCCTTATAAATGCGATTTATGAAATGTCGAAAGGTCTTATGCAGAAAGAACTTACAGTAAGCGGAGAAAAAAATCTTTTACAATGCAAAGATTTTGACCACAATGAAATAGTTGCTTTTTTAGAGCACAAAAACGAACTTACCGAACTTATAGATGAAAGCTTCAACGGAATACAGGTTCTTTTCGGAAAGGAAAAGGATTCTTTTGTAATAGGAAATTCAAGTATGATTTCATCGCAAGTTAAAAAAGACGGAAAGACCGCAGGTTCTCTGGGTATTATAGGACCTATGCGACTTGACTATAAAAAAGTTATTCCCTATATAGAATACTTTACCAAAAAAATCTCCGATATAATTTCGGAAGAAGATATACCGGACACCCCGGGGAAAGGACCAGAAGAAGAATGAGTGAAGAAAACAAGATTGAAAACCTCGAGGAAGAAGTTTCAACTGCTGAAACAGAAGAAACAGCAGTAGAAACAGAACCCACAGAGGAAGAAAAGCTGAGAAAAGAGCTTGCGGATACAAAAGATCTTTATCTCAGAACCGTTGCTGAATACGACAACTTCAGAAAACGTACGGCAAAGGAAAAGATTGAGATTTACGGCGACGCTACTTTAAAGGCAGTTTCAGAAATTCTTTCTGTTATCGACAACTTTGAAAGAGCGCTTGCGGTTGAAACATCAGACGAAAACTTCAAAAAAGGTGTTGCGATGATATTCAACCAGTATCTTGAAATTCTTAAAAAGCTCGGTGTTTCTGAAATCAAGGCTGAAGGAGAAGAATTCAATCCTGAATTCCACCATGCTGTTCAGCAGATTGAAGATGAAAATCTCGGAGAAAATATTATCGCAACTGTATTCCAGAAGGGATATATGTTAGGCGACAAGGTTATAAGACCTTCGATGGTTGTTGTTGCAAATCCATAAATTAAAATAAATAAAGAAAAAATGAAAGAAGGAATTTATTATGTCAAAAATCATTGGTATCGACCTTGGTACAACAAACTCTTGCGTTGCAGTTATGGAAGGCGGTAATGCCGTTGTTATCACTAACTCTGAAGGCGCAAGAACAACTCCCTCTGTAGTAGGATTTTCAAAAACAGGCGAAAGACTTGTAGGTCAGGTTGCTAAGCGTCAGGCTGTTGCTAACCCCGACAAGACAATCGCTTCAATCAAGAGACATATGGGTTCTGACTACAAGGTAAACATTGATGGCAAGGACTTTACTCCTCAGCAGATTTCAGCTATGATTCTTCAGAAACTCAAGGCTGACGCTGAAAGCTATCTTGGCGAAACAGTTACAGAAGCTGTTATCACAGTTCCCGCTTACTTCACAGACGCACAGCGTCAGGCTACAAAGGACGCAGGACAGATTGCAGGTCTTACAGTAAAGAGAATTATCAACGAACCTACTGCTGCTGCACTTTCATATGGCATTGACAAGGAAAACGACCAGAAGGTTATGGTTTACGACCTCGGTGGTGGTACATTCGACGTTTCAATCATCGAAATGGGTGACGGTGTTCAGCAGGTTCTCGCAACAGCAGGTAACAACCGTCTCGGTGGTGACGATTTCGACGAAAGAATAATCAACTGGATGGTTGAAGAATTCAAGAAGGCTGAAGGAATTGATCTCCGTGGCGACAAGATTGCTATGCAGAGACTTAAGGACGAAGCTGAAAAGGCAAAGATTATGCTTTCTTCAACACCTTCTGCTCCTATCAACCTCCCCTTCATCACAGCAGATGCTACAGGTCCTAAGCACCTTGACCTTACACTCTCACAGGCTAAGTTCAACGAACTTACATCTGATCTCGTTCAGGCTACAATGGGTCCTGTTAAGCAGGCTCTCGCTGACAGTGGTCTTAAGGCTAGCGAACTCGACAAGGTTCTTATGGTTGGTGGTTCATCAAGAATCCCCGCTGTTCAGGAAGCAGTTAAGGACTTTATCGGTAAAGAACCTTTCAAGGGTATCAACCCCGACGAATGTGTTGCACTCGGTGCTGCTATTCAGGGTGGTGTTCTCGGCGGAGATGTTACAGGTCTTCTCCTTCTCGACGTTACTCCCCTTTCTCTCGGTATTGAAACTGCAGGTGGAGTTTGCACAAGAATGATCGAAAGAAACACAACTATCCCCACAAAGAAATCACAGATTTTCTCAACATATGCAGACAATCAGTCAGCAGTTGATATCAATATCCTTCAGGGTGAAAGAGAATTTGCAAAGGATAACAAGCAGCTCGGTATGTTCCGTCTCGACGGCATCGCTCCTGCTCCTCGTGGCGTTCCTCAGATCGAAGTAACATTCGATATCGACGCTAACGGTATCGTTCATGTTTCTGCTAAGGACCTTGGCACCGGCAAGGAACAGAACATCTCTATCACAGCATCAACAAACATGTCTAAGGATGATATTGAAAAGGCTGTTAAGGAAGCAGAACAGTTTGCTGAAGAAGACAAGAAGCGCAAAGAAGCTGTTGACACAAAGAACAACGCAGATAACCTCGTATTCCAGTGTGAAAAGGCTATGGCTGACTTCGGTGACAAGGTTTCTGAAGAAGACAAGAACTCTATTCAGCCCAAGATTGACGCTCTCAAAGAAGCTTGCAAGGGTGACGACACAGCAGATATCAAGGCTAAAACAGACGAACTTTCAAAGGCTATTCAGGAACTTTCATCAAAGATTTATCAGCAGGCAGGTGCTGCTGCTCAGGGTCAGCCCGATATGAATATGGGTGCTGATGCAGGCAACGCAGGAAATGCCGGCGGCAACGATGATGTTGTTGACGCTAACTTTACAGAAGCATAATTTAAGATAACTTCTAACAGACGACGGTAGCGGAATTTTTCCGTTACCGTGTCGTTTGATTATGAAGCATTAAGGAGGATTTCCCCTTGGCAGAAAAAAGAGACTACTATGAAGTGCTTGGCGTTCAGAAAGGTGCTTCTGATGACGAAATAAAAAAGGCATATCGTTCGCTTGCCAAGAAATATCATCCCGACCTTAACCCCGACAACAAAGAGGCGGAAGAAAAATTCAAGGAAGTAAATGAAGCTTATGAAGTTCTTTCAGACCCTTCGAAGAAAGAACGTTATGATCAGTTCGGACACGCGGGAGTTGACCCTTCATATCAGGGTGGAGGATTCGGCGGTGGATTTTCTGGCGGCGGATTCTCGGGCGGATTCGGAATGGAAGATATTTTCGACAGTATTTTCGGTGGCGGAATGTTTGGTGGCGGAAGAGCCTCAAATGCAAATGCCGCAAGAAGAGGTCAGGATATTCAGCAGAATATTACAATCAGCTTTATGGAAGCTTGTAACGGCATAAACACCGATATTACTATTGAAAAGCTCGAAAAATGTGCTGAATGTGAAGGTAGCGGTTGTGCTAGCGGAACTCACCCCGAAACTTGTCCCGAATGTCATGGATCAGGTCAGGTAAGAGTTCAGCAGAGAACTCCTTTCGGTGTTATTTCAACAGCTAAAACCTGTTCAAGATGTAACGGAAAGGGCAAGATTATAAATAATCCTTGTCCTAAATGTGGCGGATATGGAAGATCAAGAGTTTCGAAAAAGCTCAATGTAAGCATACCAGCAGGTATCAATGATGGTCAGGCGATAAGACTTTCAGGTCAGGGAAACAACGGTGTGAATGGCGGTCCTTCGGGAGATGTTCTTCTCACAGTAAGCGTAAGACCCGACCCGATATTCATAAGAGATGAGTATGATATTCATATTGATATTCCCATTACATTTGCACAGGCGGCTCTGGGTGATGAAATAACTGTTCCTACAATAGACGGAAAGGTTAAATACAACATCGCCGAAGGTACTCAGTCAGGAACTGTTTTCAGACTTAAAGGAAAGGGCGTTAAAAAGCTCAACAGTTCTTCAAGAGGCGATCAGTATGTAAAGGTTTATGTTGAAGTTCCTTCTAAGCTCAACAAGAAACAGAAAGACGCCCTCAAAGCATTTGAAGAAACGCTTGAAGACGATAAGAACTATACAAAACGCAACGGGTTCTTTGAAAAAATAAAGGATATGTTTAATTAACATATAATAAAAAACGGTATCGGAAAAATCCGATACCGTTTTTATTATGTAATCTTAAATTATCTTCTGCGAAGTTTGAATGCGCTGATGAGATCCTTAAGCATTGCTGACTGGCTTGAAAGTTCTTCTGATGCAGCGGCACTTTCTTCTGCTGTTGCTGAGTTTGTCTGAACAACGCCTGAAATCTGATCGATACCAACAGAAACCTGTTCTGCTGAAAGTGCCTGTTCCTTACTTGCTTCAGCAATTTCGTTCATAAGTTTATTTACGCCCATTGAAGCTTCATAAACCTTATCCATAAGTTCAGCTGTTTCCTTAACGATCTTGTTTCCGTTCTGAACAGCGGCAACTGATTCTTCGATAAGTGCTGTTGTGTTGTTTGCGGCTTCTGCTGATTTACTTGCAAGGTTTCTTACTTCGTCTGCTACAACGGCAAAGCCCTTACCTGCTTCGCCTGCTCTTGCGGCTTCAACAGCGGCATTAAGAGCAAGAATATTTGTCTGGAATGCGATATCTTCGATAGCCTTGATGATATGGCTGATTTCTTCTGATGAACGGCTGATCTTGTCCATAGCTTCGACAAGATTATCCATATGTTCATTTGCTTCCTGCATAGCTTCGCTTGCTTCGTTTGTATTGTTTCTTGCGATTTCACAGTTTTCTGATGTCATATTGATATGCTTTGTGATATCAGAAATTGTTGCTGCGAGTTCTTCAACTGAGCTTGCCTGACGGATTGTTCCGTGTGAAAGTGACTGAGCACCTGCTGAAACCTGTTCTGAACCTGTTGAAACCTGATCTGCTGCAACATTGATCTGTGAGAGAGTTGTACTGAGTCGGTTATTGATTTCAAGAACAGATCTGTAAAGACCCGAAAAATCTCCCTTATAATACGATTCGTTTCTTGACATATCAACGCTGAAATCGCCATCTGCCATAGCACTGAGCATACGGTCAATATCGCTGATGATTGTATTCATATTAGATACAAGGCCTTCTGTTGATTCAGCAAGTTCTTCGATTTCATCGTTTGTTCTTATTGAAGGAACTGAACCTGTGAGGTCGCCTTCAACGAGAGCACCGAGTCTTTCTGAAACAGCGTTGATAGGATTACCGATATTTCTTCCGAGGAACGCTGCGAGAGCGATTGAAATTCCTATACCAACAAGAACGATTACTACTGTAACTATAATTGTTTCATAAACTTCAAGAAGGAAATCATTGGCATCTGACTTAATCATGATTGACCAACCGTTTGTTCCTTCGATAGGAGAATACGACATAACTGTTGAAACGCCATGAACGTTTGTTTTCTTATAACCTGCAACACCGTGTTCTACTTCATCATGAACTGCCGCAAGGTTTGCGTATGTCTTATCTTCCTTTGCGATTTCCTGAATGTTTTCGCCATCAAGAATTCTCTGTGCATCGGGATGAGCGATTGTGTTTCCGTTAGCGTCAATCATATATGCTTCACAGGAATCGCTTATCTTAATTTCTGAAACGATATCGTTGAGGAATGTTTCTGTAGGAACTACATAAACGCATCCTACAACTTCTGAGCCTACTTCCCCGTCTTTCCAGAGAGGAGCTGCGATGATGATGCTGACTTTTCCTGTTACTCTTGAAACTACGGGTTCGGAAACTGTTGCCTTTCCTTCCATAGCGTTCTTGAAATACTGTCTGTCAGACATATCTGCGCCTGTATCTATATTTTTACCTGTTGCATCAAGAACAACGCCTCTTTCCATTCCGTGTGCTTTAGCGCGTTCTGTGATGAGTGCTGTTTTTTCATAGGCTGTGAGTTCATCCCCTGAAAGTTCTTTTAAACATCCTGCTTCGATAGCAACATTGCTGAATGCTTCAAGTTCCCATCTTACGCGTTCGGATGCGATATGAGCCATAGTTGTCATATCTTCTTCAACCCTTGTTGTAACGCCGACATATGTAAGCACCGAGCATACCACGCCAAGTATAACAAGCGCTGCGGTTACAACGGCTATCATAGCAACAACTATTTTACTCTTTACAGTTTTCATAATGCATAATCTCCATTTCATTAAATTTATACTTATTTAAAAGTATACATTTTTATCATTTTATCATTTTTATTTGTAATTGTCAATAATGTTAATTTCAACTTAATATTTTTTGGGCAGAATTCCTAAATATATGCGGTTGATTTTTAAAAAATTCCCAATAATATTTTTGATATTGCGACAAATAATACTAAAGCAAGCCCCGAAATACAAAAAATCGAAAAAAATTAAGGAGATTTGATTATGAAAGGTCAGACTACACAGCAGGGCAGAGATGCTCTCGAAAGATTCAAGATGGAAGCTGCAAACGAAGTAGGCGTTAACCTCAAGGCAGGTTACAACGGCGATCTCACATCTCGTGAGGCAGGTTCTGTCGGTGGACAGATGGTTAAGAAGATGATTGACTCATACAAGATGGGCAAGTAACTCTATCTTACCTTTTTAAAATAAAATCCGGATCGCAATAGTGGTCCGGATTTTTATTTTATAAAATTAAAAATTTAATGTAAAAAGAAAATTTTTAATGTTTTTCGTTAAAAAAGTATTGACAAACATAAATCAAGGTGTTATAATGCATGTATGATAAGCGGCTTTCATATAAAATTCAGGAGGGAAAATTATGAAAAATAATAATTACATAGGTAAAATCAACACACTCGGCAAGGCAGGAAGAATTCTTCTCATATTTTTAAGAATTGCCTGCATTATGGGGATTGTATGCTTTGTTGTCGCTGCTGTGGGAATAAATACCATTCCTAAAGATGATGCTATAACATCAAAGGGAACAATTTCGTATGAAACAGTAATCGACAACAACAGACTTCCCGACCATGTATCATCAGGTCTTGAAGATACCGAAAATACAGAAGAAACAATTGATTTTTTAGGAACTATCCTTTCGGTAAAAGAAAATATAATAACAGATAATGGCATTGAAGATTACACCTTCAATATGAGTTTTGATGCTCCAAACACAAAGGCAATGATTTTATCATACACTATTGCTATGATATTAGGTGCTCTGTTTCTTGGTTTAACGCTCATCGTCGTTATCTTCGGCGGAAAACTTGCTTCTGCACTCGAAAAATGCAGTTCGCCTTTTGAGGAAAATGTCACAAAATCAATGAAAAAATTTGCTTTCTCACTTATTCCCATAGCTGCAGTATACTGCGGTCAGCAGGCATCACTTTCAATGATAGTTATAGTTCTTGCTATGATTGCAATTGCTTATATTTTCGGCTATGGTGCTGAACTTCAGAAAGAATCAGACGAAACACTTTAAGGAGGGAATTTTATGAAGACAACAGATGTAACAGAGAGAACGCTTGAAAAAGAGAAAAAAGATTATATATTTTTATGCGAAATAATGGAAGTTGGTTTCATATTCATTATTATAATTTGCATAGCAATGATGATTATAAACATAGGTAGTTTCATCGCCTCAATAAAAGAATATGATATGCCCTATGCTGTTATTGCATTGATAGTAAACGAAATAATTCTTTTTTCGGGGGCTATCACATCTAACTTTGCGTCAAAGATTTTCAAGAAATTAAAAGATGGCGAAACACCATTCCGCTATGAAATCGCTGATAAGATGAAAGCTATCGGGATTTCAATATGTTGTGGCACTCTTATAGCCCACATATTAGAATTTGTAATTATGATACTCACAAAAGTAGATGTAATCGGAGAATCCACCCCCGACATAATGAATTTCAGTTTATACACGCTTTTTGGAGTAATCTCTGTGATAATAGCTTACATATTCAACTATGGCTGTAAGTTACAGAAAGAATCAGACGAAACACTTTAAGGAGGCAGAAAATGGCTATTATTTTAAGACTTGACAGAGTCATGGCTGACAGAAAGATGTCCCTTAATGAACTTTCAGAAAAAGTCGGGGTTGCGAATGTAAATCTTTCTAAAATAAAAACAGGAAAGGTAAACGCAATAAGATTTTCAACGCTCAACGCAATATGCAGGGTGCTTGAATGTCAACCCGGAGATATTTTAGAATATGTCGCTGACGAAGGAGAAGAAAAATAGATAAAAACTCCACTCACAGATGTGAGTGGAGTTTTTGATTTATGAAGATACCGGTTTCCGCCTGCCTCGCCACTTCAAGTCCCGATATAAACTAAAATAACGGAATGTCAAAAGACATTCCGTTATTTTGGAGCTGATGATGGGACTTGAACCCACGACCTACGCCTTACCAAGGCGTTGCGCTACCGACTGTGCCACATCAGCAAACAACATCGCCTGACTATTATATCACAAATACCAGGCGATGTCAATAAATCAATTAGTCTTTCTTCATACCGCAGCACTTCTTGTATTTCTTTCCGCTGCCGCAAGGACAAGGATCATTATCCCCTACTTTTTTCTTTCTGATAGGAGATGATGAAGATGAGCCGTCTGCTGTTGAAGGGTCATTTGAGGCTGTAGGCTTTGCAACCTGCTCTCTTTCGGGAGCTACTGCCTGATCGTCTTCTGAACTTCTCTGGATTCTGATTGTTATGAGAGTTCTTACTGTATCTTCGCGGATATCATCGATCATAGCATCGAACATATCGAAACCTTCATAACGATATTCGATAACAGGGTCTTTCTGTGCATAAGAACGAAGGCTTATACCACGTTTGAGTTCTTCCATATTGTCGATATGTGACATCCACTTTGTATCAACAACTCTGAGGAGTACAACTCTTTCAACTTCTCTTGTTGTTTCATGTCCCCATTCTGCTTCCTTAGCTGAATAAATTCTTTCAGCACGCTTTGTAAGTTCTTCAACAAAATACGACTTTTCAATCTTTTCGAACTCTTCGGGAGTGAAGAAGAAATCTTCAGGAACTGTAAGAACATTGAGGAATCTTTCACGAAGGCCTGCAACGTTCCAGTCGTCTCTCGGAACTTTATCAAAGATATATTCATCTACTGTTGTAGTGATATAATCTCTCATCATTTTTATGATATATTCGTGGATATCTTCGCCGTTGAGAACCATTCCACGTTCCTTATAGATGATTTCACGCTGTGCGTTGAGAACGTCGTCATAACGAAGAACGCTCTTTCTGATAGCAAAGTTTCTGCCTTCAAGGTTCTTCTGTGATGATTCGATGATTTTTGTGAGCATTCTGCTTTCGATAGGAAGATCTTCGTCGATATTCATTCTTTCCATAAGCATATTTACTCTTTCACCACCGAAGAGACGCATAAGATCATCTTCGAGTGAAAGGAAGAACAAGCTTTCACCAGGGTCTCCCTGTCTGCC
>CALGTU010000024.1 GCA_937901465.1 uncultured Clostridia bacterium
CATGAAATCTCCGGGCAGCAGGGGACGCTTTCCGCAGAACTGCTTGAACTGCTCCACTGCCTGTTCCTTGCTTACCTTAAATGGTATGATAAAATCAGGACGAAGCATTCCGTCAAAGCATTCGTTTACCACAAAGGGGCTGTCGCAGTAGGGGCAGGTAGTTGCACCGAGGCTTCTGTCACCTGTAATTTCAGCGCCGCAGGAATTGCAGGTGTAGGTACATACATCGCCCTCAATGTTCACAGTCGTTTCCGAATACTGCTGCCAGTTCATTTCGGAGGATGACTCATTGTCTTCCGCCAATGCACTGACTGCATCAACATAAAGCTCTGTTCCGCAGTATTCGCACTCCATTTTCTGGGACTCAGAACCAAAGGTAAGCTCCGCTCCGCAGCAGGGGCATTTAAAAGCTGTAATACTCAATTTGCATACCTCATTTCGGATTATTGGTGTTATTGTCATATATTTTATCATATTTATCCTGTCAAGTCAATGTTTTTTAACAAATCATTTCAATAAAATTACCGCTATGAAAATACTGTGGTGCAGATATCTGCTATTATGATATTTTCATAACTCTATTGACACAGCTATAGTGCAATGATATAATGTCGGTAAAATCATATTTGAAAGGCGGCATTATTTATGAAGATCGGCATTATGGGAACAGGAACCATAGCACGTACTATGGCGGTGACAGTAAACAGGGCAGAGGGCTTTGAGCTTTATGCAGCGGCATCAAGAACGGCAGAAAAGGCACAGGCATTTGCTGATGAATTTGCCGCACAAAAGTCATACGGCAGCTACGAGGAGCTGGCACGTGACAGTGCCGTTGACCTTATTTATATCGCCACACCTCATTCAAGCCATTACAATGATTGCAGACTTTGTCTGGAAAATGGCAGAAATGTGCTGTGCGAAAAGGCATTTACCGTAAATGCGGCACAAGCAGGGGAGCTTATCGCACTTTCGGAGCAAAAGGGACTTTTTCTCGGCGAAGCTATGTGGACACGATTTATGCCCATGCGGTTTACTCTCGACAGGCTTCTGGCTGAGGGTGTTATCGGAAATATAACCTCACTTACGGCAAACCTCGGATACTCCATCGCTCACATTGAAAGGCTCTGCCGACCTGAGCTTGCAGGCGGTGCTTTGCTTGACCTTGGTGTTTATACCATAAATTTTGCACGCATGGTAATGGGCACTGATATCGAGGATATATCTTCACGGTGCGTAAAAAATGAATACGGAGTGGATGCACTGGATAATATCATCATCACCTTTAAAGGAGGCAGAACAGCGTTGCTTCACAGCACTATGTGTTCAAACACCGACAGACGGGGGATCATTTACGGCGACAAGGGCAGGATAGAGGTTGAGAACATCAACAACTGTGAAGGCATAACCGTTATTTTGAATGACGGCACTGTGCAGAAATATGAAACTCCTCCTCAGATAACAGGCTATGAATATGAGCTTTACGGTGCGGCTGAGGCTATTTCTGAGGGGAAAACACAGTGCAGTCAGATGCCCCATTCGGAAATGCTGGCTATAATGGAAATAATGGACGGTCTGAGAAAAGAATGGGGAATACGCTATCCTTTTGAATAAAATAACAGCATATTTTACAAAAAATATTGACAATTGCAATACGAATGTGGTATAATTTCATTAAACTATCTTTTGATGAAAGGAAAATGAAAATGAAAGATATATTCAAACGTACCGCAATGCTTGCAAAGGTGATAGCTTCGGCTGCTGCCGCTGCGGCATTATCGGCAGTCATGGGCATACAGGCACTGGCGGTAGATGTGGAGGAACGCTCCAAGGAGGATATCCTTGAGATGTATAATCAGCTGCCCTACAGCCTTACTGCGGCTGATACCTATGCACAGATACCGTCATATACATACCCCTACAGTGCAGGTGCTCTTTCCGACAAGTCTCTTACAAACGGACTTAATGCACTGAATTTTATGAGATATATCGCAGGACTTCCAGCCGATGTCAAACTCAGCAGTGATTATGTAAACAAGGCTCAGCATGCATGCCTTGTAAATGCAGCAAACGGCTCAATGAGCCATGCACCCTCTCAGCCTGCAAATATGAGTGATGATATGTACGCTCTCGGCTATGAAGGAGCAAGCAGCAGCAATCTGGGCTGGGGCTATACAAATCTTGCACAGAATATCGTCTGCGGCTATATGTCCGATGCAAGCGACAGCAATATAAACCGTGTGGGTCACAGAAGATGGATACTTTATCCCAATATGAAGTACACAGGCTTCGGTCATGTTGAAACTCATACGGCTATGTATGCCTTTGACGGCTTTACCTACGGCGATAATTTCACGGGAGATTACGTTTGCTGGCCGGCAAAAAATATGCCTATGGAGGTATATGAGCCGGGGATAAAAAACGGACGTTATCCATTTTCGGTAAATCTCGGTTCAAGCTATCAGGCACCTTCTCTCAGCGATATAACCGTAACGGTCAAGAGCGAAAAGCAGAACAGGACATGGACGCTTACTTCCGCAAACAGCAGTGATTATGACTGCTATCTCACTGTAAATAATGCAGGCTACGGAATGTCTAAGTGCATCATCTTCAATGTGGGAACGTTTACGGAGGGCGATACGGTTTCCGTAAAGATCAGCGGTCTTAAAACCTCGGGCGGTCAAAGCACATCTATTTCCTACAGCGTTGATTTCTTCTCGCTCAATAATATGCCCGTTCCTGCTCCTCAGATAACATCTGCCAAGGCAGGGAACGGTCAGGTGGCACTTAACTGGACAAACGTAAGCTGTGCTGAAAAATACGGCATCTATACATATGTGGGCGGCAAATACACCTGCATCGGATCAAGAGCGGCAGGCACAAACGGAATGTACGCGAAAAATCTCACCAACGGCACAAAATACGGCTTCCTTGTAAGGGCATATGCATACGGCAAATGGTCTGACCTTTCGGACAGCAACATAGTTTACGCAACTCCTGTGGAAGCAAAGCCAAGGATAACTTCCATAACACCATATGACGGTAAGGTGGGCATAAACTGGACAGCAGTAAGCGGTGCTTCAAAATATGCGGTTTACGTAAATTCCGGAAGCGGCTGGAAATGCGCAGGCACAAGAACAGAGCTGGGAATGTATGTAAAGAACCTTGCCAACGGAGTAAGATATGGCTTTGCAGTTAAGGCATATGTAAACGGAGCATGGACATCGGTAACATCTTCGGATATCGTTTATGCAACACCTGCGGCAAATGCGGCTCAGGAGCTGATCTTCTTTGACGGCTTTTTCACCGACGGAATAACTGCCATTGACGGTGTTACAGTTTTGTCGTAAATAATAAAAAGACTGCTGCACAGACTTTGAAAAAAGTCAGTGCAGCAGTTTTGTGTTTTATTCATGTGTTCGGCAGTAATCCTCATATGCTTCAAAGGCAGTTTGTTCATCTGTGCCGTCAAGGAGCATAAACAGGGTACAGCTGATAATTTCAGACCAATTCAGAACAGTATCACGCTGTTTCGCTGTCATAGGCGTTTCAGGCAGACTGCACCATACTGACGAAAGATGAATTACAGCCATAAGGTCAGCCATAAGCTCACGGTCAAGCATCGGCTGAGAGAATTCGTTTTTCAGAGTCCGCAGGCATTCCATTATCTCATGAAAACCATATTCGCACAGCTCACCCGTAAAAGGTCGCAGACTTTCGATAAATCCCGCTGAATGTGCGGAATTTTCCGATACTGTTCTTCCCGAATGAAAGCTTAACAGCTTCCTTGCTTCAGATACGGTCATTTCTTCACCTCGTTTTCCCCATAGACTTTATTTTCACAGTATATCATCATGCGGTTTCTGTGAATGCAGTAAATTATGACAGCCGCTGCGGGGCATAGTGCGGCTATCAGCGTTTCACCCGAAAGCAATGCCCATGCAGTCACAGCAATAACCGCAAGTGCGGATATGATTATATCGGCAAGATGATCTCTGAGCCATTTTTTACTGAAAAATTCCATTCGTTCCTTTCGGTTGAAGCAGCTTTCTCTGAAAGCGGCAACTATATTTTCCTCGGCACGCTCTATGTAAAGCTCCTCTGTGAGCCGCTCGCCGCTGAGAAGCTCATTAACGGTCACACCGAAAAGCTTGCTGAGTATCAGCAGCATTTCTATATCGGGCATATAATTGCCGTTTTCCCAGCGTGAGATAGTTTTGTTGGTAACACCGATCTTTTCGCCGTCAATTTCCGGTACCGTCAGCAGATACTCCAGCGCACATCGGGCCGTGCTATGAATTTTCCGATTTTTATCTGATCCATAATTGATACCGCCTTTCTGAAATAATCATATCATGTGAGCGGAAAAATGTCTTTACCATAAAAAGCGAATTGCGGGACACGGTGCGTCAAACGGCTTTGATGCGTGCTTTATGGCGATACATAAATTATCAGGTCTGACATTGACGTGTTCCAGTCATCGTAATAGTCACGCAGATGATAATGCTCGCCTGAGGCTTCCGAAGCCGTCGCTTCGCTGCGGATATCACATAAAAAAGCAATCAGACTGTCAAGCTCCTTTTCGGTTACATTCAGCACAGCTTCCTTTAGCTGTCCGTCTGTGTTGATTTTTTTACTGCCGTAAATTTCCATTCATTATCAACTCCGTTTTGCTTTTGCCGTCATGCGGCTGATATTTATTTTCACCACTGTAACACTGTCTGCCGCTGAAAGAGGAATATCAAATTCCCGTCCTGTCTGCTGAAGCATCAGAAGCTTTAATCCTCTGAGTTTTTCGCTGGGGTCGGTCAGTACCTCTGCCGTTCCTTCAGCTGTCACGCTCTCATATATGCAGCTGAAATCGCAGGCTTCATCAGCCTCGCATAGCCGCAGGAAATTATCCAGCTCAACAAAAACAAAGGGGTTTTTTCTTATGATATCAAGCTTTGTGCCTTCCTTTGCCGAATGGAAAAAGAATGTATTTTCCGATGGGTCAAATCCGAAATTCAGCGGCACTATATACGGCTTGCCGCCGTCACACATTCCCAGACGCATGACCCTGCATCGGGAAATGATCTCTGCTATCTCATTTTTATCTGTAATTTCTCTGTCTTTGCGACGCATTTCAATCACCCTCTTGTGGTTATTATAACATATTCACAATTAAAAAGCAAAATATTTTATGGTAATATTTACAAAACCTGTTGAAAATCACAAATAAATATGTTATAATTATTTCATATATATGACTAATGATAATGGCAAACCTCGTGATTGCCTTTGTCATCGGCACTTTTTCTCGAAAGGATATTTTTAAAATGAGCTACAAAAACGAATTCATTAAATTTATGGCAGACTGCGGAGTGCTTACCTTCGGAGATTTCACCCTCAAAAGCGGCAGAAAGGCTCCCTACTTCATAAACACAGGCAACTACAAGACAGGTGCGCAGCTTGCAAGGCTGGGCGGCTTCTACGCTGACTGCTTCAAGGAAAACAACATTGAGGTGGAGTGCCTTTTCGGTCCTGCATACAAGGGAATTCCCCTTGCTTCCTGTGCAGCTATGGCACTGGCTCAGAAATATGATATTGACGTAAGCTTCTGCTTTGACCGCAAGGAGGTCAAGGATCACGGCGAGGGCGGTCTTTTTGTCGGAAAGCAGCCTCAGAAGGGCGAAAAGGTAGTTATCATCGAGGACGTTATGACCTCAGGCAAGGCTCTCAAGGAGGTTTATCCCAAGCTTAAGGACGCTGCCGATGTTGATATCACAGGCATGGTAATTACCGTTGACAGAATGGAAAAGGCTCTTGACACCGACCTTTCCGCAGTTCAGCAGGCTTACAAGGATTACGGCATAAAGGTTTATTCCATCGTTAATATAAATGATATCATCAATGCCATTGAAGAAGGCGTTATCGAAGGAAAGGAATACCTTGAAAAGATGAAGGAATACCGTGCGGCATACGGTGTAGACTGATTATCTGACAAAAGGAGTACCGACATGGAAAATGCGGCTTTTGATTTTGATGCATTCATTGAAAAGATGACCCGAAAGGTCGAGGAAATGAGCTATGATGAATGCATTGATATGGCTCTGGCTGTCTGCATGAGGGATTTTGACAGCTATCGGAAATATATTGATGCCAACAGCTGTCCGGAGAATAAATTCTCTGTATGCGAGGAGATCTTCGCTGCTGTTCTGAGAAACCGTTACTGTCCCGACAGAATGGACTGCAAGGAATATATCAACAGCTGCAATGATTTTCTTGAACAGCTTCAGGAGGAAGACGGCGAATATTTTGATGAATGCGTGAACATCACCTGTATGATAATGCATATCCTTGCATACATTGATACCCGTGATAAGCGGAATATCACAGCAGTTTTGAAGCTGTGCATTGAAACGGGTGAGGCATATTTCGCACGCAGCTGTCCCGACGGCGGAAGTGACAAGCTGACAGAGCTTGCAGAAGCTGTTACACAGCTTGATACATCGTCGGTAACGGCACTGCACAGCTGCTTTGATTAAGTAAATATTTTTATTAAAATATATCTGAAAGGACTGTTTTACCAATGAGCGTACGTTTTGATCTTACAGCAATAGCTCCCGAGCTGATGGATGCGGTTATCTATATGGATAATTCTCCTGCATATGCAGCATTCAAGGAAGAGATCGAGGCTATTCTTGCTGATTTCAACGAGAAAAATCACCTCTCTTCCCATTGGAAGGTAGATGAAAAGGATCTCACAGAAAAATCTGAGGAAACACTGAAAAATATGCACCGTGCATATCTTATCTGGTCTTTCAGTGAGGAGCAGAAAAACGGTGCAGACCCCGACTGCTGCTGTCACACCTTTGTGAAGCTTTTCTTCAAGTCTCAGGCGGAAACTCTCATTGCACTCAATAACGGACAGGAAACCATCTCCTCTATGGGTGCGGCTGCATTCATCGAAAGCTTCAAGGATAAGATCAATTCCGATACAGCTGTTTTTGACAGTATCAAGGATTTCTTCAAGGGATATATTTACGGCTATTTCTTCAATTATCTCAATGAAGCAAAGATAATGAAAAAGTATGCGGAAATGCTTGCGTACCTTGGTGTAATGTCCAATAAGATACCCACATCAATTTCCGAGCAGCAGAAGATTCTCCCCAAGATGGCTATGCTTCTTCCCAACGACCGCTTCAAGTATCTCAATGGCTTTGTTCCAAAGGAGCTTATGCTTGATATCATCTATGACAGAATTGAGTTTGCAACCCTTTCCGAAAGTGAAACTGCTCTTGTTAAGGAGCGTATAAAGGAATATATCATCAAGAATTACAGAACAGACACAGAGGACGATATCGAGCTTCTCAGTGATGATGTTACCGTATCCTTTGCTTCCGCTTACTTCAAGGAATACATAAATGTTCCCGCATTCTGCGAAAATCTTTATCACAAGTGCAGCAGCGGTGTAAGAACATTCCTCGACTGTGACCGTGACGATACGGGCGATTACAGTGCGGCAAAGCTTACCGAGCTTACAAGTGCAAAGTGTACTGTTGATTACAACGATTTCTATACAACGGAAAAAGCTCCCTGCAATGACACCGCTCTGGGCGGCACAGACCTTTGCTGGAAATATCCCATCATCTTCAAGGATGCACATGATTACTGGTTTGCACCTGTTTATGAGGAGCTTATCTATCCTGTGCTTGACAAGGATATGTATGAGGTAATTCCCGAGGGCGGCATTCCTGCGGGACAGTTCCCCTTTGCAGACGAGGCATTCAGAACAAACTGCATACGTACAGTTGCAGGCATTTCAGATACAAGCCTTTCCATCAGAAAGGACAGAAAGGCTGTGCTTGAACAGCTCAAAAAGCTTTCTGCCGATAATACACTTTCCGGAAGAGACCGCCGTATGCTCATGCTGGAGCAGACTCTCTGCCTGCTTTCAGGCAATTGCAGCGAGGCTAAGTACAAGGCACTTTCTACTGAGAATGTGTTCGGTACAGAGCTTTACGAGGTTTATATCCGCTACAGAATGGATCTGCTGGTTGCAAGTGCAATTACAAGCCTTGAAGCTAAAAAGGTTCTGTTGGACGAGATAAACAAGATCTGCTGATCAGATTATCATGATACCGATGATGCAGGCATTGCCTGCATTGTCGGTATCTTTTATGAACAGGAGTGATGATATGGATATAAAATACTGCGATATAGGACTCAATCTTTTCTGCAAGCAGTTTCCCGATCCCGAAAAAATTATATCAGACGCTGAAAAAAACGGCGTTGTCTGCATACTTACAGGAACAAGCACACGGGAAAATAAGGAAATTGCCGCATTTTCAAAGGGGCATAATGTTTTCGGGACTGCGGGAATACATCCTCATAATGCTGACTCGGCAAGAGAAGAGGATTACCGCCTGATAGAACAGCTTGCACGAGACAATGAAAGGATAGTTGCAGTGGGGGAATGCGGTCTGGACTATGACCGTATGTTTTCAAAAAAGGAAAATCAGCTCAGATGCTTTGAACGTCAGATAGAGATAGCAGAAAAGCTGGATATGCCGCTGTTTCTTCATGAACGCAGTGCTTCGGAGGATTTTATAGAAGTGTTCGAGAAACACAGCGATATATGTAAAAAATCTGTGGTGCATTGCTTCACCGGAGATGAAGATACGCTGAAAAAATATCTTGAAATGGGCTTTAATATCGGTATAACCGGCTGGATATGCGATGAACGCAGAGCGGCTGATCTTCGCCGTGCCGTGCGGCATATTCCTATTGACAGGGTGCTGCTTGAAACAGATGCACCCTATCTGACTCCCCGAAATGTAAAGGGTCTTGACCGCACCAATGTGCCTGTGAATATAAAATACGTTGCCAAGGAGCTGGCAATGCGTATGGGCGTTCCCGAGAATGTTCTGACAGTCCGTGCATTGGAAAACACAAAGCGTATTTTCGGTCTGTCGGAGGTGTGATGATATATGCATACATTTAATGTTTCGCTTACGCCGCCTTACAATAAATTCGGACTTCCACATGAGGACTTGTCCCCGAAGCTTACCTGCATGATACATGACAGTCAGCCTGAGCGGAGATTTCCTGCTGTTATTGCTGTTCCGGGCGGAAGCTATGAGCATTGTTCAAAGCGTGAGGGCGAGCCTTGTGCGGCAAGATGGTATGCACAGGGCTATAACGGCTTCGTTCTTGAATACAGCTGCGGACATATTTCATATCCGACTCAGCTTCTTGAACTGGCGGCAGCGGTAGAATATATCAGGGAAAATGCCGATGCCCTCTGCTGTGACGGCAGAATTATCCTCTGCGGATTTTCGGCAGGCGGACATCTTGCGGCAAGCCTTGCAGTGCATCACGGGAAATTCAGCAAAGTTTTTTCAGAAAGCATACGTCCCGATGGTGCGGTGCTTTGCTATCCTGTCATATCCTCGGGCGAGTACCGTCATCAGCTGTCATCTGATAATATTGCTCATGACGATGCTATACGCAGGGAAATATCCCTTGAAAATCATGTTTCTGCCGATACCGTCCCTTGTTTTATATGGCACTGTGCAGATGATGATATTGTGCCTGCGGAAAACAGCCTTATGATGGCATCCGCACTTTCAAGGTGCGGCATTCCTTATGAACTGCATATATTTCCGCAAGGCGGTCATGGTATTGCCATGTGCGATATAACAACGCTGAAGGATAACAATATGCGGTATATAAATTCCACAGCCGCACAGTGGTTCGGTCTTGCACTGGACTGGGCGGAGAGACTTTTGGAAAGATAAAAAAATGCTGATACGGCAGATAACACTGCGGTATCAGCATTTTTTACTAATCACAAAAATTTTGCATGATCCATATACGAAAACTTAGGACAAACAGACATATCATCATTCAACGGGAAGTCTGTTTTTACCGATAAAAGCAACAACAACTGTATCTGCACCGGCATGAGCACCGATTACAGGACCTAACTTGAGATATCTGATACGTTTTACGTCAGGCATGAGTTTGATAATGACACTGCCAAGATATTCAGCGTCCTCGGCAGAATCACTGTGAGAAATGAAAATTTCTTCATTCTCCTCGGGAAGATATGTTGCCTTCATATTTTCAGCCAGCATTTCAAGAGCCTTCTTTCTGCCCTTAGCCTTAGCATATGTACCCAGCTTTCCGTTGTCATCAACATAAAGCATAGGCTTTACATGAAGGATACTTCCCATAATAGCAGACATTTTTGAAAGTCTGCCGCCTCTGTGAAGGTGATTGAGGTCATCAACGGTGAACAGATGTACAACATGACTTCTCATTCTTTCAGCATATTTAACAAGCTCGTCAATAGAAGCACCTGCATTACGCTTCTTTATACATAGATGGAGAAGCAGTCCCTGACCGCAGGTAGCAGAAAGTGAATCAACTACTTTAATACTCCATTCAGGATATTTCGACATAAGGTCTTCAGCAGCTATCTGAACATTCTGATAGGAAGAACTGAGCCCACCGGAGAAGGTGAGAAAGAATACATCTGTTCCTTCTTTAGCAAACTTTTCAAGAGCATTGGTTGCTTCTTCATATGTAAGAGGAGTGGTTTCGGGCATACTGCCTCGGCGCACTCTGTCGTAGAAGCTTTTGGTATCCATATCCTTGTTTGAGCACTGAATATAATTCTGGTGATCAATAGTGTAGTGAAGACCAATGACTTCAACATTGTTTACGGTGTAATAATGATTGTCCATATCGCAGGTTGAGTCTGTTAAAATAACATATTCACGATTTTCCATATGCACATTCTCCGTTTAATTTTATTATGGTTCATTAAATAGCAAATGCTGTTACATAAGAATATAACAAAGGTATATGATAACAAGCATTGCGTATTCATTTTTATACATATATTATATCATGGTTTTTTTATAAAGTAAACACCTTTTTTAATTTATCAAAAAATTCGTATAAATATACAAAAATTAAATTGTAACTTGTGCATATGAGGTAACAACGACTGTTTGACATTATTCTGCAAAAAAATATAAATATTGGTTTATAAAAGGTAAAAAGCTTTTTCTGTGAATTTTTCCAAAATGTAGTGACAAATCGGAAAAAATAGTTTATAATAGTAAATAACAGGCTAACCCTGTAATGCAAAACATTCGGAGGTAAATATCATGTCAAAGAAACCCTATTACATTACCACACCCATCTATTATCCGTCGGGCAATCCCCATATCGGTCACTGCTACACTACTGTAGCCTGCGACTCCATCGCCCGTTACAGACGAATGCAGGGCTATGATGTGATGTTCCTTACAGGTACTGACGAGCATGGTCAGAAGATCGAGAATAAGGCTAAGGAGCAGGGAGTTACTCCCAAGGAGTATGTTGATCCCATCGTTGAAAATTTCAAGAAGTTATGGGCAACCATGAATATCAGCTATGACAGATATATAAGAACAACCGATCCTTACCACATCGAAACCGTGCAGAAAATATTCAAGGCTCTTTATGACAAAGGTTATATCTATAAAGGCAAGTACACAGGAAAATACTGTACTCCCTGTGAAAGCTTCTGGACAGAATCACAGCTTGTTGACGGCAAGTGCCCCGATTGCGGACGTGAGGTTATTGAGGCTGACGAGGAAGCATATTTCCTCCGCCTTTCCGACTTTGCGGACAGAATTGAAAAGTTCCTTACCGAAACTGATTATCTTCAGCCCAAGACCCGTGTAAATGAAATGGTAAATAACTTTATAAAGCCGGGTCTTGAAGATCTCTGCGTTTCAAGAACGACCTTCACATGGGGCGTTCCTGTTGATTTTGATGAGGGCCACGTTGTATATGTATGGGTTGACGCTCTCTCAAACTATATCAGTGCTCTCGGCTACGAAAACGGTGAATACAGTGATTATGACAAATACTGGCCTGCTGATATGCATATGACTGCAAAGGAAATCGTGCGTTTCCATTCTATTGTATGGCCTGCTATTCTTATGATGCTTGATCTGCCACTTCCTAAACGTCTTTATGGTCACGGCTGGATCAATTTCAACGGTCAGAAAATGAGTAAATCTATCGGCAACGTTATCGACCCGTTTGTTCTTGCAGAACGTTATGGCGTTGACTCTGTACGTTATCAGATTCTTCGCGATATGCCCTATGGTTCAGATTGTAACTTCTCTAATGAAATAATGATCGGACGTATCAATACCGACCTTGCAAACGATCTCGGAAATCTTGTTTCAAGAACTGTTGCTATGGTTATCAAGTATTTCGACGGAACACTTCCTGCTGATAAGCAGTCAGACCCCATTGATGATGAACTTATCTCAATGGCAAAATCACTCAGAGCTACTGTTGACGCGAACATCGATGAGGCACAGCTTTCCAGAGCATTAGAGGAAATTTTCAAGGTTATTTCACGTGCAAACAAGTATATCGACGAAACAGCTCCATGGGTGCTTGCGAAGAACGAGGATCAGAAACCAAGACTTGCTTGCGTTCTTTATAATCTTCTTGAAACAATAAGAATATCAACATCACTTCTTTCAGCATTCATGCCTGTTACTATGCCGAAAGTATGGGAACAGATCGGTGCGTCAGCTGATATGGTTACTTATGATAATGCCGATAAATTTGGCGTGCTTCCTGCTGATGTTACTGTAAATAAGGGTGATGTTATCTTCCCCAGAATTGACGTTGAAAAGGAAATTGACGAACTCAACGCACTTATTAAAGAATCAGCACCCAAGGAAGAAGACGAAGACAAGGCAAATCTTGTTCCTATCTCTGAAACTATTTCTATTGAAGATTTCTGCAAGGTTGATATGAGAGTTGCAGAAGTTAAGGAATGTGAAAAGGTTCCTAAGGCTAAGAAACTTTTGAAGCTTCAGCTTGATGACGGATTTGGAACACGTCAGGTTGTTTCGGGAATTGCTAAGTGGTATGAACCCGATGACCTTATCGGTAAAAAGGTTATCGTTGTTGCTAACCTTTCACCCGCAAAACTTTGTGGCGTTGAATCACAGGGTATGATTGTTGCGGCGGATATCGGTGAAGATGCAAGAGTTATCTTTGTTGATAAAGATATCCCCAACGGCTCAAAGCTCAGATAATATTCATATACAACAGGCGTAAGGCTGACCGCCTTACGCCTGTTGTTTTCTTTAAAAAGGAGAATTGAAATGGCAGGAATATTTGATTCACACAGTCATTACGACGATGATGCATTTGATGAAGACAGAGAAGAACTTTTAGGTGGACTTTTAAACGAAGGCGGAGTAGAAACCATAGTCCATGCCTGCGCTAAATTTGAAGATGCCTTATCGGGAGTTTTAATGTCTGAAAAATATGATTATATCTATTCTTCGGTAGGTGTTCATCCCGAAGAATGCGATAATCTTCCCAAAAACTATATAAGTGTTTTAAAGGATATAGCAACTTCACACAAAAAGGTTGTTGCGATAGGTGAAATAGGTCTTGATTATCATTATGAAGGCTTTGACAGGGATTTTCAGATAAAGATTTTCAAAGAACAACTTTCTCTTGCGAAGGAACTTTCTCTTCCTGTTATAATCCATTCAAGAGATGCAACAGCCGATATGACAGAAATTCTTTCAGGAGTAAAACCTAAAGGGGTTATGCATTGTTTTTCGGGTTCTGCCGAAACAGCGAAAGTTTATCTTTCATGGGGAATGTATCTTGGATTTACAGGTGTTGTAACTTTTAAAAACGCAAGAAAGGTTATCGAGGCTTTAGAAGTAACCCCGCTTGACAGAATTCTTATCGAAACAGATTGTCCATATATGGCACCCGTTCCGTACAGAGGAAAAAGATGCGATAGCAGAATGCTTATTCATACTGCGGAAAAAATTGCCGAAGTAAAGGGAGTTAGGGCAGAAGAACTCATAAAAATAACAAACGAAAATGCAAAACGGCTTTTCGGAATAGAATAATATGAATATAAGACCTCCTTGTCCGCATATAGTGGATTAAAAAGGAGGTCTTTTTTATGGCAGAACAGAAAATACACAATCTTATTCTTGAAAGCAGGGGGAAACTTACTATATCGGGTGTTACCGATGTTGACAGTTTTGATGAAAAGCAGGTTATCCTCTATACAAATATGGGGGAACTTACTATCACAGGCAAGGATCTACATGTTAACGAAATGAGTGTAGGAAGCGGAGAAATGATGATAGAGGGCGATATATGGTCGTTATGTTATGGTGATAAGGACAGACGCGGAACCCTTTCGTTTTTCGGGAAACTTTTCAGATAGGAGTTTTTTTCTTTTGCTTGATAACTTTTTTTCTCTTTCAGATGAATGCTTGATTTTTTTATATTCCGTTATTTTAGGAGTAGCCCTCGGAGTTGTTTTTGATATTTTCAGAGTTATAAGAGCAGTTATTTTGCATAACAGTTTTTTTGTCGCGTTTGAAGATATTCTTTTTATGCTTGTCTGGACATTTTCGCTTGTTATATTTTCGGTTGAACTTTCGGGCGGAATAATAAGATTTTTCTGCTTTATCGGAACGTTTTTAGGGTTTATAATCTATTTTTTCAGTATAGGGAAGATAGTGATTACTTTCATAAGAAGTATAAGTTCTTTTGTAAGGCGGTGTTTAAGTAGTGTTTTCGGCAGGATTTTCGCTTTTTTAAAGACTTATTTTGTATCAGTTTGTCAAAAGGTAAAATACTTTTTTGTTAATAACTACACAAAATTGAGAAAAAGCAAAAAAATGTAAAAAATCTCTTGAAAATATGTTAAGGAATGGTGTATAATAAACTCGTACATTTCCGCACTCAAGGAAGTTTTTGCGGGAATTTTTCATTAGCGTCAGCAAGAAGTTGTCGTCTGGAAAGGTGGGAGTTGCTTGAAAAAGAATACGGAAAAGAAAAAGCCTATGGCACTTGGCGGATTCATTAAAATCGCATTTGCGGCTTTTGTTATTTATGCCGTTGTGAATATTGTTTCAGTTCAGGTAACACTTGCCGATAAACGCGAACAACTTTCCGCTTTAGAAGCAAAAAAAGCTCAGATAGAACTTCAGAACGAAGAATATGAGCGTCTTCTTTCCATCGAAAACGAAAGTGATTATATGGAACAGTATGCTATTGAAGAACTCGATTATGCTTATCCGAATGAGATAAGATTCTATGATACATCGAGGGGCTAAAATTTTAAGGGGAATTATTTATTTATGCAGGTTGAAATCGGCAAAATCTATGAAGGTAAAGTTACAGGAATAACAAAGTTCGGTGCGTTCGTTGAAATAGAACCGGGCGTTACAGGAATGGTACATATTTCAGAAGTAGCCAACACCTATGTTAACGAAATTAAAGACCATGTTACCGAGGGACAGGTTGTTAAAGTAAAAGTAATATCTATAGGCGATGATAATAAAATCAGCCTTTCGATAAAGAAAGCTCTTCCTCCCGTTCAGAAACCACAGCAGGGCGGAAACAGACAGAATAAAGAAGGTGGATTTGCACCAAGAAAGCCAAAGCCTGCTGCCAAACAGCAGAATGGCGGTGACAAAAACCGCATCCCTGAAATATGGGAACCTAAAAAGCCTGTTACTGCGGCTGAACAGTCTTTTGAAGATATGCTTAACAAATTCAAGCAGAACAGTGAAGAAAAGCAGTGTGACCTTAAGCGTAGTATCGATGGAAAGAGAAAATCGGGCAGGAGAGGTTCAAAGTAAAAAACAACTACAATCGGGTTTCATCTTGAAATCCGATTTTTTTATGGAGGATAAAATGTATTTATACAATGCTGAAATTTTTACCGCGAAAGGCGAAATAATCAAAAACGGTTATGTTGAAATAACAGGCGAATATATTACAGATGTCGGTGAGGGAGAACCCTCTGATATGTCGTTTTATGATATAGATTGTAACGGCGGAAAACTTTTTCCCGGATTTATCGACGCTCATACCCATATGGGACTTTTTGAAAGCGGAATAGGTATTGAGGGTGAAGATTGCAACGAAGACAGTGACCCCGTTACTCCCGATCTTAGAACAATAGACGGCATAAATCCTATGGATGAAAACTTTGCGCTTGCTCTTTCTTATGGTATAACAACCGTTGCAACAGGTTGCGGTTCGGCAAACCCCATAGGCGGAGATGTTATTGCTATAAAAACAACGGGAAGATATGCTGATGAAATGCTTATAAAACCTATCGGCATAAAATTTGCTTTGGGTGAAAATCCTAAAAGTGTTTATTCAGAAAAAGATAGTGCACCCGTTACAAGAATGGCAACCGCGGCTATTATAAGAGAAGCCCTTTTCAAAGCCAAAAGATATATGGAAGATAAGAAAAAAGCAATTGCTGAAAACGATGATCTTCCTGAATATGATGCAAAATGCGAGGCATTAGAACCTCTTCTCAAAAAGAAAATAAAGGCATTTTTCCATTGTCATAAAGCAAATGATATTATGACGGCTGTAAGAATTGCAAAAGAATTTGAACTTGATTATTCTCTCGTTCATTGCACAGAAGGCCATATGATTTCTGATGTTTTGGGCGAAGAAAGAGTAAGGGCGGCAGTAGGTCCTGTTATATCTGATAAGGGTAAACCCGAACTTATGGGGCTTTCTGTAAAGAATGCGGCTATACTCAGAGAAAATGGTGTTTCGGTTTCAATCTGTACAGACCACCCTGAAGTTCCGATTCAGTATCTTTCACTTTCAGCGGCTATCGCTAATAAAAACGGTCTTTCTTATGAAGACTCTATCAAGGCGATAACAAAGAATGCCGCTAAATTCTGTGGAATTGATGATATTTTGGGAACTATCGAAAAAGGTAAAATAGCGGATATCGTTATGTTTTCTGAAAATCCTTTGGGAATTGAAGTTAAACCTACAATGGTTATGATAAACGGAAAAATTATCGAAAGGAAAGAATAAAATGCGAGAGATTGATGTAAATCTTATAGAAAATACAGTCCGTGACCTTTGTATAAAAGCAAATGTTGTTCTTCCTGTTAGCCTTGAAAACTGTTTGGAATGTTCTGTTTCGAAAGAAAAATCAGAAACAGGAAGAGAAGTTCTTTCTGATATATGCCGTAATTTCAAGGTTGCGAAAGAACAGAACATGGCTATATGTCAGGACACGGGAATGGCAGTTATCTTTCTTGAAATCGGTCAGGATGTTCACTTTATCGGCGGTTCTTTATATGAAAGTATAAACAAAGGCGTTGCAAGGGGATACACAGAAGGTTATCTTCGTTGTTCAGTTGTAAGGGACCCTATCGAGAGAGTGAATACAAACAACAATACTCCCGCTGTTATCCATACAAAAATCGTTGACGGCGATAAGGTTAAAATAGATGTATGCCCTAAAGGATTTGGGAGCGAAAATATGTCATCAATGAAGATGATGACACCTTCTGTTTCTGTTGACGATATCTGTCAGTATGTTATAGATTCGGTTTCTACTGCGGGAAGCAATCCTTGTCCGCCTATCGTTGTCGGAGTTGGTATCGGCGGAGATTTTGAACAGTGTGCGTTCCTTGCCAAAAAAGCATTGTGCAGAGATGTTTCAGAAAGAAACGAGAAGAAACTTTATTCTGATATGGAAGAAAAAATTCTTTCCGGAATAAATAAACTCGGTATAGGTCCACAAGGCTTTGGTGGAACTGTCACAGCACTTGCTGTAAACATCGAACAAGCACCTACTCACATAGCGGGACTTCCCGTTGCAGTAAATATCGGTTGCCATGTTACAAGACACGCAACCGCCGAAATTTAAGGAGGTTTAAAATGAAGAATAAATTTTTGAAATTATCCGTTGTTATGGCGGTTTTATGTTCTTTCCTTTTATGCGGTTGTGAACTTCTTTTTATGCCTTATGAGGTTGAATATGAGGGATCAGATGTTTATTATGAAGAAATTCCCGAAACTTCTGAAGTGACAACAGAGGATATCGTTATTTCAGAAGAAACAACAACTGCTCCTGAAGAAACGACAACTGTTTCTGAAACAGAGGAAACGACAACTACCGAAGAAGAAAGAGAATATGTTGAATATTCTTTCAGAAGTGAAAAGCAGTATGTTGACCACTTTAAAAAACACGGTCACGAATTCGGGGATATAACTATTGAAGAATATCTTCAGATGGCGAATGACCTTATAAATTCCGATAGCGATACACTTCACACAAAAATCTCGAAAGACGGCGATTACCTTTTCTATGATGAGGCAACAAATGAATTTTTGGTTCTTTCAGATGACGGATACATAAGAACATTCTTTAAACCCAACGCAGGAATAGACTATTATAACAGACAGTAGGAGGAATTTATAATGGAAGGAAAGTATCAGTGCCCTTGCTGTAGAAATTACACTTTAGACGAAGAACCATATAACCACACCTATGAAATCTGTCCTGTTTGTTTCTGGGAAGACGATACATCTGATGACAACGAAGTTTCAGAGGCAAACGGCGGACTTACACTTATCGAAGCAAGAGAAAATTATGAGAATTTTGGTGCATGCGATGAAAAATTTGAAGGTGTTGTCGAACTTATGGAAGAAGACGGAATTGTTTAAAATGCATAAAATTTAATAACAATTATGGGGTATTTTATAGAAAATACCCCATTTCTATTGAATAAACATAATTGCAATAGTATAATAATAGAATAGTGAAAGCTAAAAATTCATAATGTCTGGAGTGTTACTCAAATGAAACAGTATAGTTCTGAAAACATCAAAAATATTGCCATTGCAGGCCATGCGGGTTCGGGCAAGACATCACTCGCTGAAGCACTTCTTTTCAAGGCAAAGGCAACAGACAGACTCGGAAAGGTTGCCGATGGCAATACAGTTTGTGATTTCGACCCCGAAGAAGTTAAAAGACAGACTACTCTCTCATCAAAGCTCGCTACATTTGAATATGATAATATCAAGTTCAATATTATGGATACTCCCGGTCTTTTCGATTTCGAAAACGGCGTATGTGAAAGCATAAAGGCTTGTGGAACAACTCTTATAACAGTTTCTGCTAAATCAGGCGTTAAGGTAGGAACAGAAAAGGCTTATGCAAGAACACTTGCTGAAAAGAAATCATCAATGTTTGTTATTACAAAGATTGATGATGAAAACGCAAACTTCTATAACGTTCTTACAGAACTCAAGACAGTTTTTGGCCCTTCAGTATGTCCTGTTGTTGTTCCCGTTATCAAGAATTCACAGATTATCGCATATGTAAACCTTATTGAAATGAAGGCTTATCAGTATGACGAAAAGGGAAATGCAAATGAAATTCCTATGCCTACAGATGAACTTTCAGATAAGATTGATTATCGTCTTGATGGTCTTATAAACGCTATTTCAGAAGCCGTTGCCGAAACAGATGAAGAAATGTTTGAAAAGTTCTTCTCAGGCGAACAGTTCACACAGAAAGAACTCGTTGACGGTATCCATAAGGCAATGAACGAAGGCAAAATTACTCCTGTTGTATGTTGTTCATCAACAACACTCGCAGGTGTTGATATGCTTCTTAAGGAATTTTCACTTCTCGTTCCTTTCGCATCAGAAAAGGATAAGTGCATAGCAACAGATAAGAGTGGCGATATTTTTGAAATTCCTCTCGATGTAAATGCTCCTCTCGCAGCATTTGTATACAAGACAGTTGTTGACCCATTTGTAGGAAAGATGTCTTACATAAAGGTAAGAGCAGGTGTTCTTAAGGCAAACTCAGAAGTTATAAACGCAACTACAGGTCAGGTTGAAAAGATAGGTAAACTCTATGCTCTTTGCGGAAAGAAACAGGAAGAAGTTTCAGCAGCGGAAGCAGGCGACATCGTTGTTGCAACAAAACTTATGGCAGGAACATCAGATACTCTCTGCGATTCATCAAGAGTTATTTCTATAGAAGAAACAATCTTCCCGAAGCCTTGCTATTCAATGGCTGTTAAGGCTAAAGCTCAGGGTGATGAAAGTAAGATAAGTTCAGGTATGCAGAAACTTACCGAAGAAGATATGACTCTTACATACACTCAGGACCCCGTTACAATCGAAATGATTCTTTCCGGTCTTGGTGAACAGCATCTTGAAGTTGCGGTTGCAAAACTCAAGAATAAGTTCGGCGTTGATGTTGAACTTACAGTTCCCAAGGTTGCATATAAAGAAACAATCACAAAGAAGGTTAAGGTTCAGGGCAGACATAAGAAACAGTCAGGTGGTCACGGTCAGTTCGGTGATGTATGGATTGAATTCGAACCCTGCGTTTCAGATACACTCGTATTCGAAGAAAAGATTTTCGGCGGTGCTGTTCCTAAGAACTTCTTCCCAGCAGTTGAAAAGGGACTTCAGGATTGTGTAAAGAAAGGCGTTCTCGCAGGTTGCCCTGTTGTTGGTCTTAAGGCAATTCTCGTTGACGGTTCTTACCACGCAGTAGACAGCTCTGAAATGGCATTCAAGATTGCTGCTTCAATCGCTTATAAGGAAGGTCTTAAGCAGGCTGAACCCGTTATCCTTGAACCTATAGGAACACTTCGCGTAACTGCTCCCGATGATAACACAGGTGATATCATGGGCGACCTTAACAAGCGTCGCGGAAGAGTTCTCGGAATGAACCCTGTTGCAACAGGAATAACAGAAGTTGAAGCAGAAGTTCCTGCAAGAGAAATGCATGACTTCACAACAAAACTTCGCCAGATTACAAGAGGTAAGGGCTCTTTCACATTCGAATTTGTAAGATACGAAAGACTTCCTTCAAACCTTGTTTCTGATGTTATTCTCTCAATCGGAAATACAGATACAGAATAATAAATAAAAAGACGGAGCATCGCTCCGTCTTTTTTATTTTATCAGAATTTTTTATTTTCCCTCTTGACAAGCAAAAGTGTGTAATGTATAATAAGTATGAAAAAACCCACTTTTCATATAAAACAAACAAAGGAGATGTGTTTATGAAAAAGGCACCAAAAGGAAAATATGTCTGGACAGTAACTGTCGGCGAAAAGGGTCAGATAGTTATTCCGAAGCAGGCGAGAGAAATTTTTGAAATCAACCCCGGCGATACAATAGTTCTTTTAGGCGACGATAAAAGGGGTATAGCTATTCCGCCTAAATCGGCTTTTTCAGAAATTATGGCAAAAGTTTTCAATAACGGAGATGAAGAAGAATGAGAAAACATTACCTTGATAATATAAGATGGATGACAGTTATTTTAGTTGTTATCTATCATGTTTTTTATATGTTCAATCATATCGGTGTTTTAGGTGGAGTGGGTCCTTTAGGCTCGTCTATGTATCCCGATATATTTATGTATGTAGTTTATCCCTGGTTTATGGTTTTAATGTTTCTTGTTGCGGGAATTTCTTCAAGATATTCACTTTCAAAAAGAACAAATAAGGAATTTTTAAAAGAAAGAGTAGTTAAATTCTTAGCACCTACAACCTTAGGACTTTTTGTTTTCCACTGGATTTCTGGATACATAAACTTAAGAATCGGTGGTGCAACCGAACTTATGCCGTCATTTTTAATCTATCCCATTTCTGTTCTTTCGGGTCAGGGACCATTATGGTTTATCCAGCTTCTTCTTATATTCTCACTTCTTCTTGTTCTTATAAGAAAAATTGACAAAAACGATAAATTCTATAATCTCTGTAAAAAATGCAATACCGTTATCATTCTTCTTTTCGGAATACTTTTATGGGGTGCATCACAGATACTCAATATGCCGATAATAACAGTTTTCAGATTCGGTATTTATTTTACGGCATTCCTTTTAGGATATTTTGTTTTCTCACATGATGAAGTAATAGAAAAAGTTGTTAAAATAAGAATACCTATGCTTTGTCTTGCTGTTATCGGAAGTATCGGCTATACAATTTTCTATTTTGGTGAAAATTGTTGTGAAGGACCTGTTTTAAAAACATTTTTCACGAACGCTTATATGTGGATAGCTATTCTCGCGATAATAGGTTGTTTCAAAAAATATCTCGACAAAACAAATCCTGTTTTCGATTATTTAAGTAAATCAAGCTATGGAATATACATAGTTCATTATCCCGTAGTTTTAGTTCCCGCATATCTTTTCTATACATATACAAATCTTCCCACAGCACTTATATATATCCTTGTTGCAGTTATAGGTCTTATCGGAACATTTATTCTCTATGAGGGCATAAAAAGGGTTCCTGTATTAAGATTTATAATACTTGGTATAAAGAAAAAGAAAAAAGCAGAATAATAAAAACAGACCGATATTCTATATATCGGTCTGTCTTATTTTTTTAAAGAATTTTTCTATAATTTCTGTGCATTCATCTTCCATAATACCCGCATAATAATCTCTGATGATATTATCATAGTAAGAACATATAGCTCCTTCGGTTTTATCAAACGCACCAAAATAAACATCGTCTATCCTTGCGTTTTTTATAGCACCCGCACACATAATGCAGGGCTCTAATGTTACATATATAGAACATCCCGAAAGACGCCAGTCGCCTATGGTTTTTGAGGCTTCAAGTATAGCTTCGGTTTCAGCATGAGAGAGCGGATTTTTATCTGTTTCTCTTCGGTTATATCCTCTGCCGATTATTTTTTTGTCTGATTTTCTTACAACAACAGCCCCTACGGGAATTTCACCTATAGATAACGCTTTTTCGGCAAGAGTCAAAGCTTCTCGCATAAATATATTTTCCATATAAGTTCCTCTTATGTCATAAATCTTGCGGATATTGTCATAAATACAAAACTAGCAACAACCCATAAAAGCATTGTAGGAGTCATAAGAGCTACTGTCAGTTTGTCGTTGAGTGCCATATAACTTCTCGGAAATCTGAAGAGAAGGGTATCTTCCTGACTTTTTGAAATCACATAGAAAATAAGGAGTCCCATTATCATAAAAGAAAGTATTATGATTGCAATAACGATTACAAAAATATCATGGGGTATAATAGCCATAACGGCTGAAATAAGATAAACAACAAGTGAAATGAACATATCGGCAAAAATACCGCAAAGAACAGAACCTGTACAGAGTGTTACATAGCCTATACAGAAAGAAGTTAAAAGAACGAACCACATATGAGATATATCGTGTCTTAAAAGTGCTGAAACGATAGATGTGAATATAAGTGCAAATCCATCGCCGAACTGACGGAGTGACTGCATTATCGCACCTCTTAAAAAGAGTTCTTTCAAAACAGGAAAGATAACGATATAAGCTATGGATGATATAAGTGTTGATGGAATGTCGTTTCCGATTTTTACGGCAGCGGGCGAGAGGTCAATCGAAAAGATATCAAGTGTACGTCCCCAGAAAAAGCTGGAGCAAAGAGCAACACCACATATCATTAAAACTATCGGAACAGAAATTCCCGCGGCTTCTTTATTTGTTACTTTTAATGGGAAGATAAGCGACATAGGAGTTTTTCTTATCAGTATAAGAATCATTGTCGGGATAAGTATTTTTATAAATGCAATAATTGACGAAATTGATGTATACTGAACAGATGTAGCGTTCATTATTCCGAAAACAAAGTCGTTTGAGATTTTATATCCTAAAAGATTCATTATGTGTGCTGCAAGATATGGAAGTAACGCTTCTAAAAGAAAATAGACGCATAAAGCAGCACCTATTATATACATATTTCTTGAAAGGAATTTCTTTTCTGCCTTTTCGGGACGGTCATCAACAAAACCTTTTCCGTCGATATAAACAAGCAGGTTTGTATCTTTAACAAAATGAAATCCGAAAGAACTTTCCTTTCTCCATTTGCGGTAATTTTCATTGAAACTGTCTGTCTGTGCAGCACAGGTATAATCCTTTGCGGCATCTATGATATTTTCTTCATGGTTTGAGTTTGTTCCATAGAAATTCATTCTGCTTTCTCCTTTCTTTAAATTCCCGTAAGGTCAAACGGGGGAGTGTATTCTTCTTTAGCAGACGACCTTTCCTGCATAAATCCTGTAAGTCCCAGAGATACAGCAAGGTCTACTGCCTTATTATATTCAAGTGTTGAAATTTTACGGCTTATTTCTTTATATGAAAACGCTTTGTGACAAGGGGTATACTGACTCATAAGCGATATGAGAACTTCTTTTTCGGGAAAATGTTCCGCGATATATCTGAGTACTTTTTCTGTATCACGAAAATTATTCGGCAAGGTTAGGTGTCTTATAATCATACCTTTTTTCATAATTCCGTTATCATCAAATATAGGTTTTCCTACCTGTGAGAACATTTCATCAAGTGCTTTTTTAGCGGTGTCGGGATAATTTTTTGCAGACGAGTATTTCTCTGCTATTACAGAATCCATATATTTCATATCGGGAAGATATATATCAACATATCCTTTAAGTATACGGAGCGTTTCAACTTTTTCATATCCGCCCGAATTATATACAACAGGAATTTTAAGCTTTGATTTTACCATATCAAGCGATTTTATTATCATAGGAACATAAGGCGAGGCGGTGACAAGATTTATATTGTTAGCACCCTTTTCCTGAAGTTCCAGAAAAATTTCTGAAAGTCTTTCTTCTGAAATTTCTTTTCCATAACATTCATCGCTGATTTTATAGTTCTGACAAAAACAGCATTTCAAAGGGCAACCTGAAAAGAAAACAGTTCCCGAACCTTTTTCGCCGCTGATACATGGTTCTTCCCAGAAATGAAGAGAAGCCCTTGCTATTTTTATTTTATCATTTGCACCGCAATAGCCTTTTGATACAGTGCGGTCAGCCTTACATTCACGGGGGCAGAGAGAACATTCTTTTATATCCAAAATAATAACCCCCATAAAAATAGACTGAGTATTGCTACTCAGTCTATTTTAACATACATCAGTCAATTAGTAAAGCTATTCAGCAAGAATGATTTTCTTAGTCTGAGGAACTTTAAGAAGTGCTGTTGCTCCTATGAGTGTGAAAATAAGTTCGGGGAGCATATAAGATGCATTGTAGATTATGCTGTAAATCCACGAGTTTTCGGTATAGAATCCTTCCCATAACATTCCCATTGAGGCGAAAATTACAACTCCGCTTAAAAAATGACATAAAAGTCTTGAAAGAATAGCTATAGTTATGCCTATAAGCTGACCTGCAAGGCCTTTTTCTCTGAAAATTCCCGCGATGCCAAGGCTTGTAAAGGGGAGTATGTAATCAAGCATAATACAGCCTATAAGCATTAAAGGGGTAAGTCCCCAAGCGAAAAGTCCGTCAAGAACTATACCCTGGAAAAGTTGAATAAGTGCGAATACAAAAGATACTCCGAGTCCTTTATAAACGCCGTGTCTTAAACTGAAAACAGCAATAGGAAGCATCGAAAGAAGTGTTATCGAGCCACCCCATGGCAGTTTATAGATTTTGATGAAACTGAGTACTGTTGCGAGTGCTATCATTATAGCACCCTCTACGAGTGTTTTAAGTTTTGTGTTTTTCATAAATTTACATCCTTTCTTATTACCTGAAAAGAAGGATAAGATTCTTTCATAAAATAAAAACCGCCAGGAAAAATCCTGACGGTAAATTCTCTCACGAAAGATATTTTCCTACGTCGGTATTATCCGCATCAGGTTATGGGTCGAAGTTCGTTACGCCGGCAGTAATACTTCCTCTCAGCCTTTCTCAAAAGCTCCCCTATTGTTAAATTGTAAACACATTATACATCACAAAAAGATGTTTGTCAAGCGTTTATTCGATAGTTGTTACCTTAAGCATATTTGTTGTTCCTGAAATACCCAAAGGAATACCCGCTGTTATGATGATTTTATCTCCCGGTGCAAGAAGATTCTGTTCTTCTGCTCTTTCAACAGCGTGAGCGAAAAGTTCATCGGTATTTGTCTTTTCATCACATAAAACGGGAGTTACTCCCCATGACATATTCATCTGTCTGCATATCATAGCAGAGGGAGAACAACCGATAATACTGCAATGCGGACGATATTTTGAAATCATTCTCGCAGTTTTACCCGTTTTTGTAACGGTTACTATTGCTTTTGCTTCAAGGCTATGAGCGGTTGTTACAGTTGCAACGGATATAGCGCCTGTTATATCAGGACTCGCCTCGATATCTCTGTGTGCAAAACGATGTTCATAGTTTATATCTTCTTCTGTTGTTTCGGCGATAAGAGCCATTGTTCTTACAGCTTCAACGGGGTGTTTACCCGCAGCTGTTTCGCCCGAAAGCATAATAGCACTTGTTCCGTCATATATTGCATTTGCGATGTCGGTTATTTCCGCTCTTGTAGGACGGGGATTTGTTATCATTGATTCAAGCATCTGTGTTGCTGTGATTACCTGCTTGCCTGCGTTGTATCCTTTTTTGATAAGTTCTTTCTGAATAGCAGGAATCTGTTCAAAAGGAATTTCAACGCCCATATCTCCTCTTGCAACCATTATTCCGTCTGCTGCGTCGATTATTTCATCAATGTTGTCGACGCCGTCCATACTTTCAATCTTTGCGATTATGCGGGGCGTTGTCCAGCCTATAGATTTTGTGAATTTCTTTAAGTAGTTTATATCGGCAGATGAACGGACAAAACTTGCGGCGATAAAATCAAATCCCATTTTAGCACCGAATTCAAGGTCTTCCATATCTCTGTCTGAAAGATAAGGCATAGAAAGCTCAACTCCGGGAACGTTTATGCCCTTGCTGTTTGAAATAACTCCGCCATAGATTACCTTACAGAAAATTTCTTTTCCCGAAACCTTTTCGACAATCATTTCAACAAGACCGTCGTTTATAAGTATTCTTGTTCCTCTTGTAACATCCATAGGTAATTTATCGAATGTGATAAATCCCTTTTTGTCATCACAAAGGCATTCTTCTGTCGTAAGTATATACTCAGCGCCGTCCTCAAGGGTGACGGGTTTGTCATCAACAAATCTGCCGAGTCTTATTTCGGGGCCTCTTGTGTCAAGCATTGTTGCTATGTGAAGACCAAGTTCTTCTCTTAAAGAAACGATTTCTTCAAAACGCTTCTTGTGTGTTTCATAATCCCCATGTGAAAAATTGAAACGCGCAACGCTCATTCCTGAAAGCATAAGATTTTTTAAAACTTCTCTGTCGTCTGTTGAAGGGCCTACTGTACAGACGATTTTTGTTTTTCTCATATGTGTTTTTCCTCCGATATATATAATAAAGTAATATATGATATTTTAATATACCTTTATATTATACAACTATAACGGCAAAAAAACAACAAAGAAAAATTTTTTTGAAAAAGTACTTGACAAGAGGTGTACTATGTGTTATAACTGTACTATGATAACTAATACAGTTATTACGGGGAAGGAGAAAAAATATGATAACAACAATGAATGTTACAGCACTTATGATAGCATCACTGCTTGTCTTTGGCATAGGTGCGGTAGCGGCGATAGTTATTGCTGTAAGAAAGGAGAATTGATTTTATGTTTTCTTTAACAGGTCTTATAATAGTTGCAGCAATAATAGTTATTGCGGCGGGCGTTATAATCGGTATAGCGGCGTCTAAAAAGTGAAAGGAGGAACAGAATGTTTACTATTGATTTACAAAGCAGAATTCCTATTTATGAACAGCTCTATAAAAAGATAATGAGCCTTGTTATGAAGGGCGTTCTCAAAAAAGGTGACCAGTTGCCTTCTGTTCGTGAAATGGCAAAAACACTCAGCGTTAACCCCAATACCATTTCAAAAGCCTATAACGAACTTGAACGTGACGGAATAATCTATTCTCTGGCAGGAAGGGGAAGTTTTGTCGGAGATATTGATAACGAAAAGATTATTTCTGAAAAACTCAAAGCGTTTGATGAGGCTGTTGACAATGCATTTGCAGTTGGTATAGATGCTGAAACTCTTTCAAAGAGAATACTTGACAGGGGGAAGAAAAAATGATTGAGATAAAAGGTGTAACAAAAAAATTCGATAATAAATTTATAGCTCTTGATAATATTGACCTTACCATTCCGACAGGAACAGCATTCGGACTTTTAGGTTCCAACGGTGCAGGTAAATCGACAATACTCAGACTTATTGCAGGTATCTATAAGCAGGAAGAAGGAACTGTAAAAGCAGACGGCGAAGACATTTTCGATAATATTTCTGTTAAAGAAAGAGTTTTCTTTATAGATGATGAAACAGTTCAGTTTTCAAAATACACTCTTAAATCCCTCAAGGATTTCTATAAGGGATATTATCCTAATTTTTCAGAAGAACTTTTTGAAAAGTTAAGAGCACAGGTTAATCTTCCTATGGATAAAAGAATTGACCGTTTTTCAAAGGGTATGAAGCGTCAGGCTATCGTTATAGTAGGTCTTGCTTGTAAAACAGATTATCTTCTTTTAGACGAAGCTTTCGACGGGCTTGACCCCACAATGAGAATTATCGTTAAGAAAATGCTTGTTGACGCTATGCTCGACAGAAATCTTACAGCGATAATTTCTTCTCATAACCTTAAGGAAATAAACGAAGTCTGCGATACAGTAGCACTTTTACATAAAGGAAAAATCCTCTTCAACCGTGACCTTGATTCTGTTAAGGGGAATATTCATAAGGTTCAGGCGGCATTTGCTGTTGATTATAACGGAAAAGAAGATTTCGAAGGCCTTGATGTTCTTCATTATGAAAGAACAGGAAGCGTTTGCTATCTTATCATAAAGGGCTCGGAAGAAGAAATCAGAGAAAACTTAAAGGTTAAAAAACCTCTCGTTCTCGATATTGTTCCGCTTTCACTTGAAGAAATATTTATTTATGAAATGGAGGGACTCGGATATGACAGCGCAGAAATCAACGGCTAAGAATAATTACTTCATGGTCAATTTCAGAAACCGTCTGAAATCCAATATGAAAACATCAATCATCATAACAATTCTTCATATCCTCGCTGTTCCTATGGTTCTTTTACAGGGAATTATATCCTGGATATCAGAAGAAAACTATGACAAGGCTTATCTTCTCGCACTCAAAGCAGTAGGCGGAAATGAAAGACTTGTAAATTATGATGCACTTCCAAAGGTATATGATTTCAACGAAGCATATATATTCATAGGCTTTTTAGCACTCGGAATTGCAATCCTTTCGGGAATTTTAATCGCACTTTCAAACTACAGTTATCTTTATAAGAAAACTCAGGTTGATATGATTTATTCACTCCCCTTGACAACAACACAGCGCTTTTTCAGCGACTTTTTATCAGGGGTAACAAGTTATATCGCACCCTTCATCGCATCAGGATTTTTAACACTCATCCTCTGCTTTGTGGGAAGAGCAACAATAGTAGACTGGGTAAATACGTTTGAAGGCGCAGGCTTCGGTTTTCAGACAGTAGGTCAGCTTTTATTCCAGTGTTATCTTTATGGAACTTTTGTTCTTCTTATGGTCTATACAATTTCTGTTCTCGTTATTTCCTGCTGTGGAAATATCGTTGAATCAGGACTTTATATCTTCGCAACAAACATTCTTATCCCTTCAACAATAGCAGTTTTCACACTCATCCTTTTCGGCGATTTATATGGTATTGATGTTGAAAGACTTGCTATTAAGGCAATATGCCCCACAAGCCCGTTCGGTGCATTCATATCATTTGTTGATGTTATAGATACAGTTGAATATGGCTATGGCGGAGTAACAACAATGTTTGATGTTATAGTTCATCATCTTTTACCTTTCATATTCTTTACTGTTCTTTATGGAGTAGCGGCATTCTTCCTTTATAAGAACAGAAAAGCAGAAGATGTTTCAAAGCCTTTCGTTTATAAACTCTTCTATTATATCATCAGTACAGCGGTTGTATTCTGTATCGTATCAATTTTCATCGGCGAAAACGGACTCGGCGGAGAAGGCGGATTCCTTCCTCTTCTTATAATAAGCGGAATTGTATTCTTCATTATGGATATTATCGCAAACCGCGGATTCAAGAAATTCTGGGTTTCTGTTATAAGATTCGTTGCAACAATGGTTGTTATGATAGTAGCAGTTTCACTTGTAGGCTTTACAGGCGGATTTGGAATGGTGAAATATGTTCCCAACGCTTCATCAATCAGTTCTGTAAGCATCAATTCTTATAGCCATTACGGAAGAAGTAACAGAGCTTTAGTTTTTGAATACGAAGAAAACGGCCAGTTCACAATAAAGAACGACGAACTCATAAAGGCAGTTATTGATGCACACGAAGCAAATGTAAACCGTTATTCTGATATGAAAGAAGTAGGCGGTTTCTATAAAGATACTGTTTCAACTGTTGATATTACTTATGTAACCAATTTCGGAAGAAAGATTTCAAGAGCAAATCTTGAACTCAACGAAAGCGAAGCTAAAATGCTTAATCCTATCTATTCCAGCGATGAATACAGAGAACAGGCGTTTGCGTTTATAGATAAGGCTGTTTCTGATATAGAGGCAAAAGGCGTAGAGCATAGCGGATACAGTTGTTCTTTTACAGGCGTTTCAAAGAACGGAACAGAAATGTATTTCACAAGCGAACTTAAAGATGAACTTTTAGTTGCTATTAAAAACGACCTTGCAAACTATAATGGCGAAGAACTTATAAAGGCAAACTACGGATATGTTTCTCTCAATGTAAACTCACGCAATTACGATAATGGTCATTGCTATATCAAACTTCCTCTTTCAGAACAGTTCCCCGAAACACTTGAAGTTGTAACAAAACTCTATCCCGAATTCGGCGGAAAGGATTTCTTCAAGAATGTAGGCGTATCTCAGATTCTTATCAGAGATTATACAGAAGACGGCGATGCTGTCAATGTTGAACTTCCTGAAAGTTTTATAAAGAATGCAAGACTCAAGAAAGCCTTTGAAAAGGTTATGGAAGAATCAGTTATTACAGATTCATACAGAAACTACGGTGGATTTGTTATTGAGATAAATAGCCTTAGCTATGCAATAGAAGATTGCGAAGAAGCAAGAAGCCTTTATGAATACGCTGTTAAAGGTGCATCAGATGAAACTACTTATGTAGATGGAAGTATTTATTATTACTATTACAATGACGAATACGGCGAAGGATATGCTGTTGATTTTACAACTGTAGAAGGAGCGCGCAAAATCATCAAGGATATTGTCTTCGAAGAAGGTTGTATTACATATTTTGAAATCTACGGAGTATCACAATATGAAAAAGAAGGTATTGAATCTTACCTCTGGTCATATTATTCGGAGATTGAGACGATTTATCATAATATGAACAGCACTGAACCTGCAGAGACATCAATAGTTTACTGATACTAAATAAAAGGAAAAATTTTCTGATAATAATTTTTGTTACCTTGTAAAAAATATTTTTACGACATAAAAATTGAAAGAGGTAACAAAATGAAAAAGATTATTATCACAACATTCACACTCTGTCTTCTCGCAACCTCTTTAACGGGTTGCGGAAGAAAAGAGGAACCCGCACCCACACCCGAACAGACATCGGTTACAGAAGCTACTTCTGAAACAACAACCGAAGAAACGGGTATGGTTGCAAAAGCGCTCTCTGAAATAGGCGACGCTATCGAAAGAATAGGCGAGTGGCCTTCAATGGTTCTTGTTGAAGCCGAAGATGAATTTCTCGATATGACAGGTCTTGATATGAAAAACGAAAACTACAAGCAGGTTTATATGAGAAGATCAAATCTTGAAGGCGGTTTCGGAGAGTATATCATCATCGAAGCTGATGATGTTGAAGCAGCACTCAAAGATCTTGAAGCGAGAAAGGAAAGACTCATTTCAATGGATACTCCCTATGAGGAACACACAGAACTTGCAAAGGGTGCTATCGTAGGGAAGAACGGAAATTATGTCTACCTTATCGCAAGAGAAAACCCCAAGGAAGTTGAAGATGAACTTCTTTCACATTTAGGGTAACATTACTCCTCTGTAAAACAAAAATGGTATCGTGAAATCCACGATACCATTTTGTTTTTTATCAAAAGTTTTTCTTATTGTTTCGTCATCTAAGTTACATAAAAATTCCCCTAGTGACACATTACTTATTTTGTTTTCATAAGCTATATCTACCAAAGCTTTAACTGCTGTTAAATCAAATCCACAAGACTTTAATGCTTTATATAAAGAATCAATCTTTTCTTCTTTTAATCTTTGAATTAATAGTTGATCATCTTTAATCCATTCAGCTTTAATTCCAGCGTTTCTTGCTCTCTCTAAACCATAAGCTTTTTCCTTATTAGAAACTACTAGAGCAATTTCACCATTTATATAACCTTCTTTAACTGAATCGATTAATGATTGAAGATTAGTACCTCCACCAGATACGAATACTGCAATTCTTACCATTTTAAATCAACTTCTCCACTATTTGTTACTTTACC
>CALGTU010000025.1 GCA_937901465.1 uncultured Clostridia bacterium
CTATGTCACAGGATATAAGAGTTATCATTATAAAACTTGCGGACAGACTTCATAATATGAGAACTCTTCATCATCGTCCTGCTGACAAGCAGAGAGCAACCGCTCTGGAAACCATGAATATATATGCTCCCATAGCACACAGACTTGGTATCAGGGCGATAAAAGAAGAGCTTGAGGATATTTCTTTCAGATATTTAGATCCGTTTGCATATACCGAAATCGAGCAGGTTATGGAAAAGCGAATAAACGACAGACAATCGTTTATAGGTCAGATTCAGGCAAGAATAAAAACAAGACTCGAAAGTATGGATTTTGTCAAGAAACCACAGATTGACGGACGAGTAAAAAGCATTTACGGAATATACAAGAAAGTATATATGACTCAACGTGGTTTCGATGAAATATATGATAAGTATGCGGTAAGAATCATTGTTTCAACCGTTTATGAATGTTACAGCATATTAGGCGTTATACATGATATGTTCAAGCCTATACCCAATCGCTTCAAGGATTATATTTCTACTCCCAAGGCGAATATGTATCAGTCGCTTCATACAACCGTTATCGGAAGAGAGGGTATTCCTTTTGAAGTTCAGATAAGAACATGGGAAATGCATCATACCGCCGAATACGGAATTGCTGCACACTGGAAATACAAAGAGGGGATTCATGGTAAGGACAGGTTTGAAGGAAAGCTTGCATGGATAAGACAGATTATCGAAGCGCAGCAGGAAACAAACGATGTTGAAGAAATTGTAAGAACTATAAAATCAGATCTTTCTCCTGAAGATGTTTTTGCATTCACACCCAAGGGGGATATGATTACTCTTCCGATAAATTCGACAGTCATAGACTTTGCCTATGCGATACATACGCAGGTTGGTCATAAGATGAATGCCGCTAAAGTTGACGGAAAGATTGTTTCTCTTGATTATAAGATAAAAACAGGAGAAATAGTTGAAATAATACTTACAAAAGATGAAAACAAAGGCCCTAATCGTTCATGGCTTGATATCGCCAAGACAAACGAGGCAAAAGCCAAGATCAGATCATGGTTCAAGAAAGAATGCCGTGAAGAAAATATAAGAAACGGCAGAGACGAACTTGAAAGAGAATTCAGAAGAAATCTTATAAGAGTTCCAGAGGAAGACCTTGACGAATTCTTGAGTGACGATTTACGTCGTCATAACTGTGATACAGTTGAGGATTTCTATGCTGCAATAGGTTATGGAGGAATACTTCTTTCAAAGCTTATTCAGCGTTATAAAGACAAATATACAAAACAGTATCTTGATGAAGAAAAGGCAGAAGAACAACCGACACTTCCCACAACTCCCAACAGAAAAAATACAGACGGCATTACTGTTGAGGGAATGGAAAACTGTCTTATAAAATTTGCAAAATGCTGTAATCCTCTTCCCGGTGATGATGTTGTAGGATTCATTACAAGAGGACATGGTGTTTCGATACATAAAGCCGACTGTGTAAACTATCTTACCGCTATGGAGGAAGAAAAAGAAGTTGAACGCTGGTTAAAGGCTTCATGGGAAGAAACTCATACAAAGAGTTACAGAACAACAATCGATATCATATCATACGACCGACCGGGTCTTCTTGCAGATGTTGCAAACCTTCTTTCAGAAATGCGTATATTTATTCATGAAAGTGTTTCGAGAGGGCTTAAAGACGGCTATGCAAGTATAACTGTTACAATAAGCGTTGGTGGTATAGAACAGCTCAACAATGTTGTTATGAGACTCAAACGCATACCCGGCGTTTCTTCGATAGAAAGAACGGGTAAATAAATCATACACATACGGAGGAATTATGGAAATCAAGCAGATCAGCGGACTTGGAGTTTGTGCTACAAACTGTTATGTTGTAATTTCCGAAAAAGGTAATGCGGTTCTTATAGACGCGCCTGAGGGAAAAGAAGAAATTCTCTCGGCTATCGGGAACGCGACTCTTAAAAAAATAATTCTTACACACGGCCATTTTGACCATATCTTTTCAGCGGGAGAAATAGCGAAAGAAACAGGTGCTGAAGTTCTGATTCATGAAAATGATTTTTCAAAGCTTAAAGACAGTACACTTAATCTTTCTCACGCTTTCGGAATTTCTGATACGTTTGAAAAGGTTGAAAAGGCAACAACTTTTATGGAAGGCGATATCATAGATCTTGATGAACTTTCTTTTGAAATACTTCATACTCCCGGTCATACATCGGGAAGTGTATGTATAATCCTTAAAGACAATATGTTTACAGGGGATACACTTTTCAAAGACAGCAGAGGAAGAACAGACCTTGTTGACGCAAGTCATACCGATATGGCGATGTCGCTCCGTAAGCTCAGAGTGTTCAAGGGAAGATATGATAATTACAATATCTATGCGGGACACGGCGCTAACACCACATTGAACGCTGAACGCGAAAACAACGTTTATCTCAGGGGATTTGACTATGACGATATGTTTTAACGGCAACGATTTCAAATATGAAATCGAGGCGGTTATGAAACTTTTTCTTCCTGTTACATCGTTTGAATTTCTTTATGAAGAAACTGTTTCGGAAGGTGATTATTCGGTAATATCCGTTAAAGAAAAAGAAGATTTTTTCTTGCTTAAAGTTACTGTCTGTCTTAACGGCAAAAAAGCGGTTATGAACGGAAAATCCCTTAAATCAAAAGGAATTAAAAAGTGTGAATTTCCTTTATGTCAGATGCTTTATAAATGTCTTTTGAAGATAACGGGAAAGGTTCAGCCGTGGGGTGCTATAACGGGTATAAGACCTGTTAAAGAAGTAAACAGACTTATCTCTGAAGGGTTATCGGAAGATGAAATACATTCTGTTTTGAAGAAAAAATATTTCATATCAGATGAAAAATTTAATCTCGCTTATAAAACGGCTGTTACTCAGGAAAGCTTGATAAAAATTCCTGAAAATTCGTTCAGTCTTTATATTTCAATTCCTTTTTGTCCGACAAGATGTCGTTATTGCAGTTTTGTTTCACATTCAATGGACAGCGCTGTAAAACTTATTCCTGATTATATTGCAAAACTTTGTGAAGAGATAAAAATAATTGCCGATTATGCTGACAGACACAATCTTTATCTTGATACAATCTATTTTGGTGGCGGTACACCTACATCTCTTTCGGCAGAAGAACTTGATGTCATAATGAAAACAGTTTCAGAGTGTTTCACAATTTCTGACGTAAGGGAATATACTGTTGAAGCGGGACGCGCGGATACAATCACCGAAGAGAAACTTATTGTCATAAAAGAAAACGGTGGCAGGAGAATATCTGTAAACCCACAGACGATGAACGATAAGGTTCTTGAAACGATAGGAAGAAGCCATACTTCAGAACAGGTAAGAGAAGCTTTTTCTCTTGCGAGAAAAGTAGGGTTTTACAACATAAATACAGACCTTATAGCAGGACTTCCTTCTGATAACTATGAAAGTTTTAAAAACACTCTTAATGAAGTTATAAATCTTGACCCCGAAAGCATAACAGTTCACACGCTGACTCTTAAAAGAGCTTCTTCGCTTTTCAGAGAAGCAGACCTTGTGAGCGATGAGGATATCGCTAAAATGGTGTCGTATTCTGTTGAAAAACTGATAGAAAAAGGATATAATCCCTATTATCTTTACAGACAGAAAAATACGCTCAGTAACTTGGAAAATGTAGGATATGCAAGAGTGGGTAAAGAAAGTTTATATAACATATTCATAATGGAAGAAACACAGACAATCCTTGCGGCAGGTGCTGCTGCATCAACAAAGTTATGCGACAGTAAAAGCGGAAAGATAGAGAGAATCTATAACTATAAATTCCCTTATGAATACATAAACCGATTCGAAACACTTATGGAAAAGAAAAAGGATATAGATGCGTTTTACGAAAAATATCCGATAATCAGGTAGATTGAGATTTTTATAAATCATCTTATAAATAAAGACATCGTGTCGCTTCGGGTGCCTTTATAAAATTCAATAAGCGACAGAAAAGGAGCAGATTATGCCACAGTCACAGAAATTTGATGTTGTTATCGACAGTGCAAAAAGATATGCCGATATTGCGGCTGAAAAGACAAATGAAATTATTGAACTTTCAAAGCTCAAACTCGATAAGGCAAAGTTACAATCAAAAGAACGTGAACAATACCGTAAACTCGGAAAATACTATTTCGATTTTGTTTCTAATGCCGAAGAAAGCAATGAAGATGTAGCTAAAGAAAATATGGCTCTTATTGAAGATTGTATAGAAACAATAAAGAATCTCCGTCAGGATATAGAATGGATAAGCGAACAGATAGGAACTTTAAAGCCACATAGAATCTGTGCTATTTGCGGTGCTAAGAATCCTACATCCTGCAATTTCTGTTCTTCCTGCGGTAAAAAACTTTAAAATATGGTAAAACAGTATATTAAAAGGGCAGAAAGTATATCTGCCCTTTTGTGTTTTATCCAAAAGTTGTATTATCTATTTACAATTTGTATTTAAGATGATATAATCTAAAATGACACAGCCTGCCGCAGTTTTTTGCGACAAGCCGTTTGCGGAGTAGGCTCTGTGAGAATAATTCTGATATGGTGGGTAATTTTATGAATATTGCTGTTGCACAGTCAGGCGGACCTACCGCCGCTATTAACGCTTCTCTTGCAGGGGTTTTTGTTGAAGCGATTAAGAACGACGAAATCAAAAAAGTTTATGGTTTTAAGAATGGTATTGAAGGTGTTCTTCGAAACGATGCTGTTGATTTATCGGAATATCTTTCTGATAATCGTGATATCGAAATTTTAAAGCTTACTCCTTCAACTGTTCTTGGCTCTTGCCGACTCAGACTTAAAAATCCTGAAGAAAGCGAAGAACAATACAAAAAAATTCTTGAAGTTTTTGAAAGTCTTGATATAGGTGCGTTTTTCTATATAGGAGGAAACGACTCTATGGATACTGTTCTGAAACTTTCGGATTATTTCAAGAGCGTCGGAAAAGATATAAAGGTAATGGGTATTCCCAAAACAATAGATAACGACCTTGTTTTGACAGACCATACACCAGGTTTTGGCTCTGCTGCGAAATACATAGCAACAACAGTTGCTGAAATTATAAGAGACAGTCAGGTTTATGCACTTACATCTGTTACTGTTATCGAAATTATGGGAAGAGATGCAGGCTGGCTTACTGCTGCTACTTCTGTTTTGAGAAGAATGGGAGAAGATGCACCACATCTTATATATCTTCCTGAAGTTCCTGTTACAAAAGAACAGATACTCGAAGAAATCAAAGATGCACACAATCATCATAAGGCTTGTATAGTTGCTGTTTCTGAAGGAATAAAAACTCCCGATGGGAAATATCTTGCAGAAGATAACCTTTCCGGATGTGTTGATGTTTTCGGACACAAATATCTTTCGGGCGTAGGAAAATACCTCGAAAACCTTATTTCGACAGAACTTTCATGCAAAGTGAGATCGGTTGAGCTCAATGTTATGCAGAGATGCAGCAGTCATTTAGCGTCGCTTACAGATATAGATGAATCACAGGAAATAGGTTCTGCTGCGGTAAGATACGCCCTTTCGGGACATACCGGAGAAATGATGGTTTTTGAAAGAAAAGGAAACAATCCTTATGCGGTTGAAATTTCTTCTGCTGATATAAGAGAAATCGCCAATAAGGAAAAACTTTTCCCACGTGAATGGATAAACGAAAAGGGTAATAATATAAAGGATGAAGCAATAGATTATTTTATGCCGCTTATTCAGGGGGAAGTAAGTCTTTTCAAGGAAAACGGACTTCCTGTTCATATGAGAATAAAATAAAAATAAATTTTTTCTTGACTTATCATTCTTTTTTTTATATAATAGAAAACGATGTATTTTAAAAAGCTTCCGGGAGGTTTTATTATGGGAAATTATGAAGATTTCTACGCACAGAATTTCGGCGATGTCAATATCGGCGATGAAATAAAGGTTTATAAAGAGGGACAGACATACTGCGGAACTCTTATATTCAAGAATGAACATTACATCACAGTTCAGCTTCCTTATTACAGAGAAGGATTTTCTATACTCGATTTCTACACAGGCCATGCCAAGATTGCTGGTCTTCGCGGTGAAGATTTCGATATCGAAATCGATGAAATCATTGATGAAGAAGATGAATTCGGCGAAGGCGAAATTGATGTTGACGCTTTTGAAGACGACGAATAATCAAAGGAGCACATAGACTATGGCAGAACTTAAATACGAAATTGTCAGAAACATCGGCGTTCTCAGTGAAAACGCAAAGGGATGGACAAAAGAACTCAACCTCGTTTCATGGAACGACCGTGAACCTAAATATGATATCCGCGAATGGTCACCCGAACACGACAAAATGGGTAAGGGTGTTACACTCAGCGAAGATGAGTTTCTTGAACTCAAGACATTAATTGAAGAAATGTAAAGGCGGTACCGCCTTTTTGGAGACGTATCGAAGTGGTCATAACGAGAACGACTCGAAATCGTTTGGGCGGTAACACGTCCCGTGGGTTCGAATCCCACCGTCTCCGCCATTTTAATCGTTCTCAGGATTTTCTTGAGGGCGATTTTTTATATTGAAAAAGAAAGGAGAGTTTTATGCTTAAAGCAGTTTTAAAATTTATATGGCAGTATTTCAAAAAACTTGACAAACAACTTTTTATTGTTGTTGGCATATGTTCTCTTTTCAGCATTGTTCTGATATACTCAATCGTTCACAACGGACTTATCAGCTATCTTACGACAAGTGAATATAAAAAACAGCTTGTTGCAGTTTTTATAGGAATGGCAGGGGCTATGGTCCTTTCGGCGCTTGATTACAGAAAATTTGTTAAACTATGGTTTTTATACGGTCCTGCTTGTCTTATTCTCTCACTTCTTCTCTTTACTCCTTTAGGATTCGGGCGAGAAGGTTCGAACAATGTCAACTGGCTTGATATAGGATTTATGTCGATTCAGCCTTCTGAATTTTTAAAACTTGCGTTTATCCTTACTTTTGCATATCATCTTTCAAAGGTTGATGACAGGATAAATCAGCCGATACAGCTTCTTTTGCTTTTAGTTCACGCGGCAGTTCCTATGGGGATAATCTTTATTCAGAATGACTACGGAACTGTTCTTGTATTTACTGCTATTGTTGCGGTTATGGTATTTGCGGCAGGTATTTCTTATAAATACATTGTTGCGGTTCTTGTTACACTTCCGGCACTTTTTGCGGCGGCCTGGTTCTTTGTTCTGGGACCTACCCACAAAAACAGAATACTCGTTCTTTTTAATCCCGATCTTGACACAACAGCAGGAGATCAGCAGGCAGCGGGAAAAATCGCTCTCGGCTCGGGACAACTCTTCGGAAAGGGTCTTTTCGGCGGAGAATATTACTATGTTCCCGACGCACACAACGACTTTATCTTTTCATATATAGGACAGGCTCTTGGATTTGTAGGCTGTATGGTTACAGTAGGGTTGCTTTGTTATATATGTATTAAAATCCTTGTTAATGCACATATTGCTGATGATAATCTCGGAAAATATATCTGTATGGGTGTTTTCGCACTTATGCTCATACATTGTTTTGTAAATATAGGAATGGTTTTAGGCGTTATGCCCGTTATCGGAGTTCCTTTGCCGTTTATAAGCGACGGCGGAACGGCTATGGTAAGTATGTATATTGCGATAGGTTTTGTTATGAGTGTTTATTCTCATTCGGACAGAGGCTATGCCGTTTTCTATGATAAATCTTAGAATAAAGAGCATCGGAAAAGTTTTCTGATGCTCTTATTTGCTTTTATGTGTAATAAAAAAGAACTAACTGACCGATAATTTGTCATATATGATAATAGCGTTCTCTGTGTGTATATGATATAATTAAATCAGGTGTTTTTTATGCACCTTAAACAACAGATGAGTAACAAAAAAACAATGAAAATTATCGAAAAGGGGACAATTAAAATGCTTACAGACATCGAAATTGCTCAGCAGGCGAAAATGCTCAAAATTACCGAAATTGCAAACAATCTCGGAATCAAGGAAGATGACATTGAACCTTATGGTCATTATAAGGCAAAGGTCACAGAACGTCTTTTCAGCGAAGTTAAGGACAAAGAAGACGGAAAACTCATTCTCGTTACAGCAATCAACCCTACTCCCGCAGGAGAAGGAAAGACAACTATAAGCGTTGGTCTTGCTGAAGCTATGAAATGCATAGGAAAAAATGCAGTTCTCGCACTTCGTGAACCTTCACTCGGCCCCGTTTTCGGTATTAAGGGCGGTGCAGCAGGCGGCGGATACGCACAGGTTGTTCCTATGGAAGACATCAACCTTCACTTTACAGGTGATATGCACGCTATTACAGCGGCTAACAACCTTCTCTGTGCTATGATAGACAATCATCTTCAGCAGGGTAATGAACTTAAAATCGACCAGAGAAGAATTCTCTTCAAGCGTTGTATGGATATGAACGACAGAGCACTCAGATTCGTAAACGTTGGTCTTGGCGGAAAAATCAATGGTGTTCCACGTGAAGATGGTTTCAACATCACTGTTGCATCTGAAATAATGGCTATTCTTTGTCTTGCTGCTGACCTTGAAGACTTAAAGAAAAGACTCGGCAACATTCTCGTTGCTTATGATTTCGACGGCAAGCCTGTTTTCGCAAGAGATATCGGTGCTTGCGGAGCTATGACTGCTCTTCTTAAAGACGCACTCAAGCCTAACCTTGTTCAGACACTCGAAAACACACCTGCATTTATCCATGGCGGTCCTTTTGCTAATATTGCTCATGGTTGTAACTCTGTAAGAGCAACAAAGCTCGCTCTTAAGCTTGGTGATTACTGTATCACAGAAGCAGGATTCGGTTCTGACCTTGGCGCTGAAAAGTTTATGGACATCAAGTGCAGATTCGCAGGGCTCAATCCTTCTTGCGTAGTTCTCGTTGCAACAATCCGTGCACTCAAATACAATGGTGGCGTAGCAAGAGCTGACCTTACAAACGAAAATCTCGAAGCACTCGAAAAGGGTGTTGTAAACCTTAAGACACATATCGAAAATATGCAGAAGTATGGTGCTCCTGTTGTAGTTGCAATCAACAGATTCCATACAGATACAGAAGCTGAAATTGAATTCATCAAGAAGTTCTGTGCTGATATGGGCGTTGAAGTTTCACTCGCTGAAATCTTTGCTAAAGGCGGTATCGGTGGAACAGACCTCGCTGAAAAAGTTTGCAAGACTATCGAAACAAAGCCTTCAAACTTCAAGCCTCTTTATGACGAAAAACTTCCTATCAAGGAAAAACTCGGCATAATCGCAAAGGAAATCTACCGCGCTGACGGAGTTATCTTTACAGCTCAGGCTGAAAAGGCTATAAAGGAAATCACAGACCTTGGATTCGGCGATATTCCTGTTTGTGTTGCTAAAACACAGTATTCACTTTCTGACGACCCCACAAAGCTCGGCAAACCTGAAAACTTTGAAATTACAGTTCGTGATGTAAGACTTTCATCAGGCGCCGGTTTCGTTGTTGCACTTACAGGCGACATTATGACAATGCCCGGTCTTCCGAAGAGCCCAGCTGCTCTTAAGATTGACTGCGACAACGACGGAAACATCACAGGACTTTTCTAAGGAGAATTTTAATGACCTTTATTTCTCACTCGGCAGAAGAAACAATAGCTTTTGCTGAGAAAATCGGTTCGCTTTTAAAGGGCGGAGATATAATAGCATATAAAGGCACAATGGGCGCAGGCAAGACCACTTTTACAAGAGGTCTTTGCCTGGGGCTCTCTATGCCCGATGAGGTTACATCACCTACATTTGCACTTGTAAATGAATACAGAGGCAAAAAGGTAACTCTTTATCATTTTGATATGTATCGCATAAACGGTGAGTTTGACCTTGAAACAACGGGATTTTATGACTATATATCAGATGACAGCATCATTGCTGTTGAATGGTCTGAAAATATTGAAGAATGTCTGCCTGAGGGAACGATAACCATAAGTATTGAAGCTCTCGGTGAACAGACAAGAAAAATAACTGTTTTTGGAGATGAACGATTTGAATCTCTTGGGGATTGATACATCGGGTAACATAGCTTCGGTTGCTGTTTGTAATGAAGATACCGTTATAGCACAGACAACTGTTATGACAAGGCTTACCCATTCTCAGATTATACTTCCTTTATGCAAGGATGTTCTTATGAAAGCCGAGATGACCCTTGAAGACATCGACAGAATAGCCGTTGCTGTGGGCCCCGGTTCGTATACAGGTCTTCGCATAGGAATATCTGCTGTTAAGGGAATGTGTTTTGGTGCTGAAAAAGAATGCGTTGGCATTTCAACCCTTGAGGGACTTGCTTTTAATATGTCGGGAACAGGGAAGAAGATATGCTCTGTTATGTCGGCAAGACAGAATCTTGTTTATACAGCGTTTTTTGAAGATAAAAACGGAGTTATGACAAGACTTTGTGAGGATAGAATTATAACACAGGAAAAACTTTACGAAGAAATTTCTGAAGGGACGGTAATTACGGGAGATTATGCAAAGAATTTTACAGAAAAATTCTCTGACAAAAATCTTATTTTAGCGCCCCCTCATTTAAGATATCAGCTCGCAAGCAGTCTTTGTTTTGCGGGAATGACAAAAACACCGATAACTGCTGATGAACTTGATGCAAGTTATCTTCAGCCGACAAAGGCTGAAAAAGATCTTGAAGAAAAGAAAAACGGAGGAAACGCATAATGTTGGCAATAGGTTGCGATCACGGCGGATATGAACTTAAACTTGAAATAAAGAAATATCTTGATGAAAAGGGCATAGAATATAAAGATGTCGGATGTAACGGAGAATCCTGTGATTATCCTGATATTGCAAAGGATGTCTGCACACTTATTCAGAACGGCGATGCAGAAAAGGGAATACTTATCTGTGGAACAGGCATAGGTATTTCAATCGCTGCTAACAAGCACAAGGGAATAAGAGCGGCTCTTTGTACTGACAGCTATATGGCTAAATTCACAAGACTTCATAACAACTCAAATGTTCTTTGTATGGGCGGAAGAGTAATAGGCGGGGGAGTTGCTGTAGAAATAACAGAAGCTTTCCTTAACACAGAATTTGAAGGCGGAAGACATCAGCGTAGAATAGACAAGATTTCGGCGCTCGAAGAAAACTAATTTATCATTCGGAGGAAAATTTCTTATGTGTGGAATTGTAGGATATGTCGGAAAACAGCAGTGCGCTGATATTCTTGTAAACGCACTTAAAAAACTTGAATACCGCGGATATGACTCAGCAGGTATTGCTCTTCATTCCGAAGGAAAGATAAAGACAGTAAAAGCCAAGGGTAAGATTGCTGAAGGACTTGAAGCAAAACTTATAAGTGATGGAAAACCTGCGGGTACTTGTGGTATTGCTCACACAAGATGGGCGACACACGGCGAACCTTCTGATATAAATTCACACCCTATCGGTAACGGAAAAATAACTATAGTTCATAACGGAATTATCGAAAACTATCGTGAAATCAAGGAGTTTCTCATTTCAAAGGGATATGTTTTTGAAAGTGAAACAGATACAGAAACTGTTGCTAAACTTCTTGATTATTACTATGAAGGAAATCCTAAAGACGCGATTATAAGTGCACTTAATGATATCGAAGGTGCTTATGCGTTGGGAATTATTTTCAAGGATTTTCCTGAAAAGATTTTTGCTGTAAGAAAAGAAAGTCCGCTTATTGTCGGAAAAGGAAACGGCGAAAATTTCATCGCTTCTGATATGACAGCAATACTTGAACATACAAAGGAATATTACCTTCTTGAATACGGCGAAATCGCTGAACTTGACGGTGAAAACATAGTTTTCTGTGATATGCATAAGAGAGAAATCACAAAAGAACTTTCTATCGCTGACTGGGATCTTGATGCCGCTGAAAAGAGTGGATATGAACACTTTATGCTCAAAGAAATCCATGAACAGCCTGAAGTTATCAAGACAACTATCAATCCCAGAATCAAAGATGGAATGCCTGATTTAAGCGAATGCGGAATTACTCCCGAAAAGCTCAAGAAATACAACAAGATTTTTGTTGTTGCGTGTGGTACTGCTATGCACGCGGGACTTGTTGGAAAATATGTTATCGAAAAGATAGCAAGAGTTCCGGTTGATGTTGATATTGCATCTGAATTCAGATACAGAGATCCCATAGTTTCAGAGGGCGACCTTGTTATCATTATTTCACAGTCGGGCGAAACAGCGGATAGCCTTGCTGCGATGAGACTCGCTAAAAAACTCGGTGCTGAAACACTCGCTATTGTAAACGTTAAGGGAAGTTCGATAGCAAGAGAAGCGGATATGCTTATCTATACACACGCAGGTCCTGAAATTGCGGTTGCTTCAACAAAGGCATATATGGTCCAGATTGCGGTTATGTATCTTCTTGCTTTTGAAATAGCTTTTGCTATGGGTAAGATTGACGAAGCTGAATGCAGACGTCTTACATCGCTTTTAAGAGAAACTCCCGATATTATCGAAAAGATTCTCGAAAATACAGAAGATGCACAGTATATCGCATCACAGCTTATTACTGCCGATAGTCTTCTTTACATAGGAAGAGGACTTGATTATGCACTCAGTATGGAAGGTTCACTCAAACTCAAGGAAATTTCATATATCCATAGTGAATCTTATGCGGCAGGCGAACTCAAACACGGAACTATTTCTCTTATTACAGACAATATGCCCGTTATTGCTGTTGCAACACAGACAGACCTTTTTGATAAGACAATAAGCAACATAAAGGAAGTTAAAACAAGAGGCGCAAAGGTTATTATGGTATGCCGCGAAGGATATAATCCTGATAAGGATATCGCTGATTTCAAATTCGGTCTTCCCGATTCTGTTGAAAACCTTATTATGCCTATGGCGGCGGTTGTTCCTTTACAACTTATTGCCTACTATACATCTGTTTTAAGAGGAAACGATGTTGATAAGCCAAGAAACCTTGCTAAATCGGTTACTGTCGAATAATATACAAAAAGTAAATATTTTATAGAAATATACGAAACGTAAAAGGAGTGAAAAGAAAATGGAACTTATATCTGTCGTTGTTCCTTGCTATAACGAAGAAGAAAGTCTGCCTTTATTCTATGACGAAATAAAGAGAGTTTCCTCTGAAATGAAAGAAAACAACGAACTTTCTTTTGAATATATTTTCGTTGACGATGGTTCAAAGGATAAGACGCTTTCTATACTTCGTGAAATGGCGAAAAAAGATAATGAAGTGAGATATGTTTCGTTTTCAAGAAACTTCGGCAAAGAGGCGGCTATGTTTGCGGGGCTTGAAGCAACAAAAGGCGACTATGTTGTTATTCTTGATGCAGACTTACAACATCCACCTAAACTTATTCCAGAGATGTATTCTTATGTAAAATCAGGCGAATGGGATTGTGCCGCTACAAGAAGAATTTCAAGAAAGGGTGAACCAAAACTTCTTTCATTCTTCTCAAATCAGTTCTATAATGTAATAAACAAAATCTCACAGACATATATCGTCAACGGCGCACAGGATTTCAGATTTATGAAAAGACAAATGGTTGACGCTATACTTTCTATGAGTGAATACAACAGATTTTCAAAGGGCATTTTCAGTTGGGTAGGCTTTAAGACAAAGTTTATAGAAGTTGAAAACACAGAACGCGTTGCGGGAACTACAAAGTGGAATTTCTTCAAACTTTTAAGATATTCATTTGAGGGTATTCTCGCCTTCTCAACAGCACCTATTGAATTTCCCGTTTTTGCAGGAATTTTTTCCTGTTTTTCGGCGTTTGTGCTTCTTATAATACTTCTTCTGGATATCTTCTTATGGCATACAGGCTGGGTTCAGACACTCACGCTTTTAACTGTTCTTCTTTTCGCTGTGGGCGTTGTTCTTGTTTCTCTTGGCATTATGGGACAGTATATTGCTAAAACCTATATGGAAGTAAAGAGAAGACCTATCTATATAAAAGCGGAAGATGAAACCTCACAAAGATAAAATTTTATAACAGCCGTTTCTTGATAACCGGCTTAAAAAAACAAGGAGAGATTAAAATGAAAAAGAATAATACTATTGACATTATAAAAATCGCAATCGTCGCGGCTATCTATGCCGTTATGACGGTTGCGATTTCTCCGTTATCTTATGGACCTATACAATTGAGATTTTCTGAAATACTTATTCTTCTTTGTTTCTATAACAAGAAATACTGCGTTTCTATGACAGTTGGTTGTCTTATCGCGAATATTTTCAGCCCTATGGCACTTCTTGATATTCCTTTCGGGACTCTTGCTACGATACTTGCGGTATTGTTTCTTTCAAAAAGCAATAATCTGTTTATAGGTTCTTTATGGGCGACAATTTTTAACGGAATAATTGTCGGAACAGAACTTTATATTGCTTTTAAAGAACCGATTCTTATTTCTATGGGAACGGTAGCTCTGGGTGAATTTATCGTTGTAAGTGTTATAGGTGTTATCATTTTTAAGGCAATTGAGAAAAACAAGCATTTTATGAAACTCATCGGGAACGAGAGAAAGTCTTGATTTTTGGGGAAAGATAGTGTATAATTTTAAAAAAATAAAAGGAGGCGTTTTCAAAATGGTTGATGTTAAAGGAAAATGGGCGTTTATAACAGGTGCTTCAAGAGGACTCGGATATCTTGCTGCTAAATTTCTTGCTGAAAGAGGATGCAATCTTATTCTTCACAGCAGAAAAAAAGAACACACAGAAAAACTTATCGAAGAAGTAAAGGCTATGGGCGTTTCAGCCTATGCCGTTTCAGCAGAACTTTCAGATATTCCTTCGGTTGAAAAGATGCTTGAAGAAATCGATGCTTTTGGGGTTACAGTTGATTTTGTTCTCAATAATGCGGGCCTTCAGATTGCTTATAGAACAGAATATTTTAAAACTCCCGTTTCAGACTATACAGAAAGTTTCGTTATCAATACAGTTGCCCCTGCAGTTATATGCTATCATTTTATGCCTAAGATGATAGAAAGAGGTTTCGGAAGGATTGTTAATACAACAAGCGGAATCGCCCTTGAACCTCAGCAGGCAGGGTATTCTGCAAGTAAAGCAGCACTTGACAAAATCACTATCGATTTAGGCTCAACAGTTGCTGATACAGATGTTATGATAAATCTTGTTGACCCGGGTTGGTGTAGAACAGACCTTGGCGGACCTAACGCACCAAACAGCCCTGAAAGTGCAATTCCGGGCGTTGTTCTTGGTGTTTTTCTTGATGACAAGATTTCGGGAAGAATTTTAAGAGCACAGGATTATGCGGGAATGACCTTAGAAGAAGCGGTTAAGGCTGCAACACCTTCTCTTTATTAAAGCAGAATAAAAAGTAAAACAGCCTCCGATAAATCGGGGGCTGTTTTGGGGGAAGGAGAAAAAATGAAAAAAATCAAATTTTAGAATAGCCAAAGCTGTTAACAATGGCGTCGATTTTGTGGTTATTTCTGCAGTGAGGACATTCGGATGCGGGATATGTTTCGTATCCCTCGATTTCCTTTCCTGAGAAGATGCTGTCAACTTCGATATCACTTTCGAAAGCTGACGAACTGAATAATGCGGATACACCGCTTACTATTCCTCCATAATATTCGATACATTCGATAGAACGCTGAATTGTTTTTCCTGTTGTTGCTGATGCAATGAGAAGAAGAACATTCTTATCGATTACCATGGGCTGAACATTATCTCTGAACATCATCTGACCGTTTGAATTGATTTCAGGTGTGATGATGTTTATAGGTCTTTTACTGTTTGCAAGATACATATCTGTTTTTGAAAGCTCTGTTGCCATATAAGCGGCGATGATTTCACATCCGTCAAGACAAACTATTGTGTCGATAGGGGTGTCTGTGTATCTTGCAGCAAGGGTTTTGGCAGCTTCCATAGCGTTTGATGAATTATACTTAACGCCTGACATATCAATATAATAGTTAATATGAGAATGGTTTGTTGCGAAATGACCCTGCATTACATTTATAGAAATTTTAGGATTCTTTTCAGAAAAAATTCTGATTCTGCCTGTTTCGAGCATAAATATCTCTCCTTGTTTTCGTCTTTTCAAAGTATACCATAACTCTCGCTTTAAAGCAATAGCTTTTTTGCAGAATTGTTAAAACAACCTATTTAAAACACTGCCAATTTGTATAGAATTAACAAACTTTCGAAAAAACATCTCAGAAACGAATTTTTTTCCAAAAACTGTTTACAATTATGTTGAAATGTGATAAAATTGTGATAATAATAGGTGTAGTATACTTATTTTTATAATTTCTTCCGAAAGAGTCGGGAGAAAAACAAAACGATTTATCATGGCGCAAGGAGGTGGCAGCGTGGTAATTCAGCATAATCTTTCGGCTATTTCAGCCAATAACCGACTTCAGACAAATCAGTCGGAACTTTTAAAAAGGCTTGAGAAATTATCTTCGGGCTATTCAATAAACCGCGCGGGTGATAACGCTGCCGGTCTTGCGATTTCAGAAAGTATGCGTGGAAAGATAGCAAGTCTTTCTATGGCAACCAACAACGCACAGGACGGCATGTCACTTTTACAGACCGCTGATGGTGCGTTAGGAAAAACGCATACTCTTTTACAGGTAATGTCAAAGATGTCGGTTCTTGCGGCGAATGCAAGTTATTCTGATATTGTCGACAGAGCTGCTTTACAGCTCGAATTCGAAAATATGATGGAAGAAATAAACGACATTGCGGGAACTACGGATTTCAACAGAACATACCTGCTTGACGGAAGTCTTTCAGGAAATTCGGCACTTAAATTCCTGATTTCAGAATCTACTATCAGCGATGAAGAAGCATTTTCGATAGAGATTGACAATATGAGTTGTGAGGGTCTCGGAATAGAAGATTGTTCGATAGAAACCGCAGAAAAGGCTAATCAGACGATTGATGTCATAAACTCTGCTATAGATAAGGTTTCTTTGCAGAGAGGCAAGATAGGTGCTGTTGAAAAGAGAATAGAACACAAATACAATGTTCTTTCAACAACAAACGAAAATCTTACAGCGTTTGAAAGCAAGCTCCGTGATGCTGATATAGCCAACGAAATGATGGAGTATACAAAATACGAAATCCTTTCGGGAAGCGCTCAGGCTATGGTTGCTCAGGCGAATGCAGAGCCTATGAAGGTTGTTGACCTTTTAACAAATTCCGCACCGAAAATTCAGGCACCCGAAAAAGCCCCCGAGTCAAAACAGGTATCAGCTCCTGTTGCTACAGAAAATATAGTTTCAGAATAGTTTTAACCCCGTGCATTTTTATGCACGGGGTTTTGTTTCAAAGTGGGGCTTGATATTTTGATAAACATTGTCGAAAATGTCAATAGTATAAAAACGCAATATCATATATAATGTTATTTGAAGGTATTTGTCGGGGAAAACCGACGCGGAATTTTAAAAAAAGGGGAATTTTAAGTATGAACATCAATTCTGAAATTTCTTTCAATCCTAACCTCAGGGTTGCTCCTTTGGGAGTTATCGCTATGGAAGGCGCGAAAGAACTTGGCGACAAAATCAACGATTATCTTATGAACTGGGCTATTCCTGAACATCGTCCCGAAAAGTCTTTTCTCATAGAATCAGATTGCCCTCGTTTTTCATCAGGCGACGGTAAAGGTCTTATCAAGCAGACAATCAGAGGAGATGACCTTTTTATCATAGTTGATGTTGGAAACTATAACTGTAAATACAAAATGTTCGGTGAAGAAAATTCAATGTCTCCCGATGATCATTATCAGGATTTAAAGCGTATCATTCAGGCAGCAGGCGGTAAGGCACACAGAATCAGCGTTATTATGCCTATCCTTTATGGCGGAAGACAGCATCGTCGCAACTATCGTGAATCACTCGACTGTGCAGTTGCTTTACAGGAACTCGAAAGAATGGGCGTTTCAAATATTGTTACATTTGACGCACACGACCCCCGCGTTCACAATGCTATTCCTCTTATGGGATTTGACAATGTAATGCCTACATATCAGGTTCTTAAGGCTCTTCTCGGAAAGCACCCTGAACTCGAACTCGATAAAGATCACTTTATGATCATTTCTCCCGATGAAGGCGCTATCAACAGAAATATGTATTATGCATCAGTTTTAGGCGTTGACCTCGGAATGTTCTATAAGCGTCGTGATTACTCACAGGTTGTAAACGGAAGAAATCCTATCGTTGCACACGAATATCTCGGAAATTCAGTTGAAGGAAAAGATGTTTTCATCGCAGACGACATCATTTCATCAGGCGAATCAATGCTTGATATTGCTTATGAACTCAAGAAGAGAAAGGCAAACAGAATTTTCTGTTATGCAACATATCCTATCTTCACAAACGGTCTTGATTCATTTGATAAGGCTTATAATGACGGCGTTATCGCAGGCGTTCTCGGAACAAATCTTACATACCGCACAGACGCTCTCAAATCAAGAGAATGGTTTACAGAAGTTGACGTTTCAAAGTATATTGCATACTTTATCGCTGCTATCAACCATGATGTTTCAATCAGCACAATCATTGACCCACACGAAAAAATCAAACTTCTTCTTGAAAAACACAAGCAGAACAAAAAGTAAAATCCATAAAAAAGCAGTACAAATTTCTTGTACTGCTTTTGTTTTTGGTGTATAATCAAATCGGGTGATGAAAATGAAAAAGATAATTTCTGTAATGATATGTTTTCTGATATTTTTATTCATGGTGAAACTTGATATAAATGCTGAAGAAGAAATTAGTATAATGTTGGGAGATAAAGATGTTTTATCCGGTTCTGTTGAGGGAATAAAATATGAAAACGGAAAACTTTATCTTGATGATTTTACAGCAAGCGAAAGACTTGTAATAAAGGGAACGGACAGAATAGAAATTGTTGTTACGGGTGAAAATCGTATTGAAAGCGAAAACAGAGTTCCTTTTTCGGCGATAAATACTTATGTTACTTTTTCGGGTGGAGGAAAACTCGCTATCGTAAACAAAACGCAGAATGGTATTCCTGCTTTATATTACGGGAACGAATCAGGGTGTGCTTTGTGTGCCATAGGAATGACGGTAACAGATAAAACAGAAGTTTTTGTTGAAACAAATGTTAAAGACGGAACGGCTGTTCTTATAGGATTCAATTCTGATGCTTCGAAAAAAGAAAGAGGATTTCTTGTAAAAGACGGCGGAAGACTTATAGCAAGAGCGAAAGAAGGAGTAGCTATTGACGCTGATGATGTAGTTATAGATAACGGCTATGTTTATGCGAAGGCGGATAAAATAGGTCTTTATGGCGGAAAAATTACCGTGGAGAACGGTGGAACAGTTGAGGCTGTAGCTTGTGATTATGCTATATATTCGGGAAAACTTAATATCCTTTCGGGTGCTGAAGTTACTGCAAAAGCCGATTTTTACGGAACATATATCCATAACGGAGATATTATCGTTTCGGGCGGAAAACTCACAGGGATTTTAACGGGTAAATATGAACATGCAAACAGCGGTAACTATACATTGGCAGTTTGTTGTTTTAATGATATAGATGTAAATAATGGTGGAACGATTATAGGTAAAAGCGAGAAGAAATATGCCGACTGCGGAGTTTATGCAGGAAGATATATAAAACAATCAAGCAGTTCGACTATAAAGGCGGGAGAAAACTGCCGTACATCAACAGCTCCCTCGGAGATAAATTTTTATGAAGATTTGCCATCGGGAGAAAGCATAACTGTTACAGAAATTCTTATTTAAGGAGAATTGTATGAACGAAAGACTTCCTTTTTTAAGGGATAAGACAAGACAACTTACAACATCGCCCGGAGTTTATCTTATGAAAGATAAAACGGGAAAGATAATATATGTCGGAAAAGCGAAAAATCTTAAAAACAGGGTTACAAGTTATTTCAGAGAACACCCTGACCATCTGCCTAAAGTTGCGAAAATGGTTTCGAATGTTTTTGATTATGATTTTATCGTTACCGACAGTGAATACGAAGCACTTGTTTTAGAGTGTTCGCTTATAAAACAATACAGCCCGAAATACAATATTCTTTTGAAAGATGACAAGGGCTATTTTTATATAAAAATTTCAGCAGAAGAATATCCGAGAATAACTGCGGTTATGCAGAAAGACGATGAAAAGTCTGAATATTTAGGCCCTTATACAAGCGGGCTTACCACAAAACAATCCGTTAATGAAGCGAACAGCGTTTTTATGCTCCCTACCTGCACAAGAAAATTTCCGCAGGAATTCAGAAAAGGCAGACCTTGTCTTAATTTCCACATAAAAAAATGCATGGGGCTTTGCCAGGGGAAAGTTTCATCAGCAGACTATAAAAAGACAGTTTATGAAGCTATTGATTATATCAGAAGCGGAAGTGCTTTATCTGTTGAACGTCTTGAAAAAGAGATGAACGAGGCTGCTGAAAACTTTGATTTTGAAAGAGCGGCAGTTCTGCGTGACAGAATTTTTGCAATAAAAAAAGCCGCTGATACACAGAAGATTATTACAGACAGAAAAGATACCGATGTAATAGCTTTTGCGAAAGCTTCGGGAACTGTTTCTGCGGCGGTTCTTATCTATCGTGGCGGAAGACTTTATGATAAACTCAACTTCTTTTTGGGAGAAGATGATGAAAGCGATATATGCGGTTTTATAGGACAGTTTTATCAGGGAAACAACGATATTCCGAAAGAAATTTTAATTGAAGAAGAATTCCCTGAAAAAGAAATCGTTGAGAGAATGCTCAGGGAAAAATCGGGACACGCGGTAAATATCGTTACGAGAATAAAGGGCGATGGCGCTAAGCTTATCGCTATGGCAAAATCGAACGCGAGTGAATATCTTTCTTTCAAAGCGGGAAGAACAGGAAAGGAAATAGTAGCACTTGAAGAACTCGGAAAACTTCTCGGAATGGATAAAATTCCTGAATATATCGAGTCTTATGATATATCGAATTTAGGCTCGACGGGAATGGTTGCGGGAATGGTTGTCTTTAATAACGGAAGACCGCTGAAATCTGCATACAGAAAATTTTCGATGAAAGAAAATATCATTCAGAACGATATCGGCTGTATGAAAGAAGTCTTGAAAAGAAGATTTACTCATTATGTCAATGGCGATGAGGGGTTTGACAGAATGCCCGACCTTATTTTAGTCGACGGCGGAACAAATCAGGTTAATGCCGTTAAAGAGGCTCTTTCTGAACTTTCGCTTTCGACGAATGTTTTCGGAATGGTAAAGGATAATAAACACAGAACAAGAGCTATAGCTACTAGTGGAGAAGAAATCTCGGTTTCTGATATGAAACCTGCTTTCTTTCTTCTGACAAGAATTCAGGACGAAGTTCATAGATTTGCTATTACCTATCAGAGAAGTACAAGAAAGAAAGGGTTACAATCTGACCTTTTGAGTGTTAAGGGGATAGGTGAGAAAAAAGCTACGAAACTCATGAAACATTTCAAGACCATAAAAGCACTTTCATCAGCTTCTGTTGAAGAGATTTCAAAGGTTGCGGGAGTGTCTGAAGAAATCGCAAAAGAAATCCTTTCAACTATGGACAAAAGATGATTTTTGTGGTATAATATAAAAGTTATAGAAATTTTGATTGGGAGAGTCTGATATGCGAGTTATTACAGGAACTGCGAGAGGCAGAAAACTCATAACACTTGAGGGAAACGATGTAAGACCCACAACCGATATGGTTAAAGAAGCGATATTCAGTATAATTCAGTTTGATGTTCCTGGTTCTGTTTTTCTTGACCTTTTTTCAGGAAGCGGACAGATGGGGATTGAGGCTTTAAGCCGTGGTGCAAAGTTCGGATATTTTGTTGATAACTCAAAGCGTTCGGTTGATGTTACAACTGAAAATCTTAAGAATGTCGGATTTGACAGCGTTTCGAAATGTTATCTTATGGACGCAAAATCGTTTTTGTCATCAACAAACAACACATTCGACATAGCACTTTTAGACCCGCCCTACAGCAAGGGGATTTTGCAGGAAGTTTTACCTCTTCTTACTAAAAAAATGTCTGACAGAGGAATAATTCTCTGTGAACACCCTGTTAACGAGGCGATGCCTGAAGAAGTAGAAAATTTCTATGCCCAAAAAACATACCGCTATGGAAAGATAGAAGTTACACTCTATAAAGTAAAGGAAGATTGAGATTATGCGTATTGCTGTCTGCCCGGGAAGTTTTGACCCCGTAACATACGGACACAGAGATATTATAAAGCGTGCCGCAAAGATGTTTGATAAAGTTATTGTTCTTGTTGCGGTCAATTCTGCTAAAACACCCTGTTTTACAGCAGAGGAAAGAGTAGAGCTTATAAAGGTTGTTACAGAGGGAATGGATAATGTTGAGATAGATACATTTGACGGACTTCTTGTTGACTATGTAAAAGAAAAAGGTGCCGTTGCTATTGTTAAAGGTCTTCGCGCTGTTACTGACTTTGAAAACGAATTCCAGCAGGCACTTGCGAATAAGATTCTTTATGATGGTGCTGAAACTGTCTTTTTAACAACAAGTGCTGAAAATATGTATTGCAGTTCAAGCATTGTAAAGGAAATTGCA
>CALGTU010000026.1 GCA_937901465.1 uncultured Clostridia bacterium
ATACTTCTTTTGGCACTCGGATTTACAATGCTTATCAAGGGTGCCGACTGGTTTGTTGACGGTGCTTCGGGGATTGCTACAAAATTCGGTATCCCACAACTTGTTATAGGTCTTACTATCGTTGCAATGGGAACTAGCGCTCCCGAAGCGGCAGTAAGTATTTCCGCGGCAATAGGCGGAAGTGCTGACATCACCATAGGAAATATTGTCGGAAGTAATATTTTGAATATCTTCATAATACTCGGTATTTCGGCGGTTATAACAACTCTCGCGGTTGCTTCATCGACAATAAAATACGAAACTCCGTTTATGATTTTAGTTACAATTCTTCTTCTCGTTTTAGGTCTTGACAAAACTATTGGTCTTATCGACGGAATTATTCTCATTATAGCATTCATCGCTTATCTCACCTATTTATTCATAATGGCTAAGAATAACAAGGAAGAACAGCCAGAGGCCAAGCAGATGGCGATATGGAAAGCAATTCTTTTAACGATAATAGGTCTTGCGCTTATAATTCTCGGCAGTAATGTTACTGTTGACGCGGCAACTGCAATAGCTAAGGCTTTTGGTGTAAGTGAGCGTTTTATAGGTCTTACAATAGTAGCCCTCGGAACATCACTCCCCGAACTTTTCACATCGGTTTCTGCCGCAAGAAAGCACAATGCCGACATCGCCATAGGAAACATCGTAGGAAGCAACATTTTCAACATTCTTTTTGTTGTAGGTATTTCTTCTGTCATCGTTCCTGTTCCTTTTGCAAGCAACTTTATCTTCGATACAATCGTTGCGATTATAGCAGCAGCACTTCTTCTCGTATGTTGTCTTAAAACAAAATCCCTCAAGCGCCCCGCAGGTATTTTAATGCTTATATGCTACGCCGCATACTTTGTTATGATTCTTTAAGCGGGGAGCCCCCGCGGGCACCGCGTGGTCGCGGAGAACAATTCGTTTCATAGTTTATCTGAAAATAACAACCCCTCTCCACTATGGAGAGGGGATTATTTTTACTATTCTTCAAGTGCTTTTATGACTTCATCGCGATATGGGATAGACCCCACGGCACCCGGTCTTGTAACCGCTATTGATGACGCCTTGGCGCTCATTTTAAGTATATCGGGGATATCCATTTTGTTCATAAGGCCAGCGAGGAAATAACCTGTGAAAGTATCTCCCGCTGCTGTTGTGTCAACCGCTTTAACCTTGAATATCGGCTGTGAATAGCGGTTATTCTTATCGGCATAGACAGCACCGTCTTTTCCTAAGGTAAGAACTATCTGTGCATCGGGATAAAGTTCTAAAAGTTTATCTAAAATTTCTTCGGGGTCTGAAAGACCTGTAACCTGTCCGCCCTCGATTTCATTAAGAAGAAAAACGCTTATCTTTTTAAGGTCACAAGCGGAAAGTTTTTCATCATAGGGAGAGGGGTTAAGGGCAATTTTCATTCCCTTTTCATAAGCCTTGTCGATGATATAGGGAAGCATATTAACTTCGTTCTGTAAAAGAAGAATATCCCCTTTTTCAAAATGCGATAAAACATCATCAACAAATTCTTTTGTAAGACACTGATTTGCACCGCCATAAAGAAGAATACAGTTCTGCGCATTCTCGTCAACCTGAATTATGGTGTGGCCTGTCTTTTCGTCGATTTTCTTTATATAGTCGGAATTAACTCCGTATTCCTTACAAGCGTCTAAAAACATTTCACCGTCTTCGCCTATCATTCCGCTATGATAAACGGTAGCACCTGCCTTTGCGAGTGCCATAGACTGATTTATACCCTTTCCGCCGAGAAAGATATTCATATCAGAAGTAGTAAGTGTTTCGCCCGGCTGAACGATATGATTGACGCTGTAAACATGGTCGATATTCATCGAACCTATTGTCAATGCTTTCATATAAACCTCCGTTATCCGAATGTCCCGCCCGTGAATTTCGGGCAGGACACGGATTTTTTTATGACAGATTAACCTGCGTTTTCTGCAGTAACGAGTTTAACTTCAACAGGGATAGAAGCGGGAACTTCTTCGCCGTTCATAAGCTTTATTGCTGTATCAACCGCAGTTGCACCGATAAGGTCGGGCTGCTGTGCGATAGTAGCACTCATCTTGCCGTCCTTTATAGATGCGATAGCGTCGTCTGTTGCGTCGAAACCTACAACTATAATCTTCTTTCTTGATGCAGAAATCGCTTCCATAGCACCGAGAGCCATTTCGTCGTTAGCGGCGAAAACAGCCTTTATATCTCCGTTTGCCTGAAGCATATTTTCCATAACTGTCATACCCTTTGTTCTGTCGAAATCAGCGGGCTGACTTGCAACTACATCGAGTTTAGCGTCTGCTATATTGTGGAAACCTGTTCCTCTGTCGATAGCCGCTGATGCACCGCTTGTTCCCTGAAGTTCTGCAACCTTTGCGCCTTCGCCTACTTTATCAACGATAAACTGTGTTGCGAGTTCAGCACCGAGAACGTTATCCGATGCAATCTGACAGTCGATTTCAACACCGTTTACAACACGGTCTGCTGAAATAACCTTAACACCCTTGTTTACAGCGTCCTGAACAACAGAAGAAACTGTATCAGAGTTAACGGGGTTTACGATAAGAACGCTTACTTTCTTTGCGATAAGGTCTTCAATATCACTAACCTGCTTTGCGGCATCATCGCCTGCGTCAACAACTATAAGCTGAACGCCTGCTTTATCAGCCGCAGCCTTAGCACCCTCAACGAGAGTTACGAAGAATGGGTTATTCTGTGTTGAAACTGAAAGACCGATTGAGCCGTTGCCCTGATAATCAGAAACAACTCCGTTATCTTCACCGTCTATGGTTATAAGTGCACAGCCTGAGAATGAAAGCATCATAAGTGCACTTAACATAATTGTCAATAATCTTTTAATGGATTTCATCAAATTACCTCCTATGCCAAAATCGAATTATCTCTTGCGGTCTGATAATACAGCAACGAGAATTACAACAGCCTTGATAACATCCTGATAGTATGTTGATACTTCGAGAAGGTTCATACCGTTATTGAGAACTGCTATGATAAGAACGCCTGCGATTGTTCCTGTAATCTTACCGCGTCCGCCGCTCATTGATGTTCCGCCGAGGGCAACTGCTGCTATGGCATCGAGTTCATAACCATCACCGAGAGTTGGCTGAGCTGAGTCAAGACGAGAGATAAGGATAAGACCTGTGAGTGCTGCCATAAAGCCTGAGATAGCATAAACGATAATCTTTGTGAGTGTTATATTTACGCCAACGAGTTTAGCACACTTAGCGTTGCTTCCTGTTGCATAGATTTTTCTTCCGAATGTTGTTTTGTTGAGAATGAAGAAGAATACAACGAGTGCGAAGATGAGAAGTATTGCGGGTATAGGAATGTTGCAGAAGTTACCTTTACCGATAAGTTTGAATGCAAACTGATTTCCTCTGTCGCCTATGCTCTTTGCGATGTTTGAAATAGGCTTACCGTCTGTTAAGATAAGTGCAAGACCTCTGTATGCTGTCATTGTTATGAGTGTTGCTATGAAGGGCTGAAGTCTTCCCTTTGTAACTAAAAGTCCACTTACAACGCCAAGGATTACGCCTGAAATGAGTGAGATAATCATAGCAAGGATTGCGGGACAGCCTTCCATTATGAGTTTAGCACAGATAACTGCACTGAGAGCGAGTGTTGAACCAACCGAAAGGTCGATACCATCAGAAAGGATAACGCAGGTCATACCGAATGCGATAAGTCCGTTAAAGGTTGCCTGACGGAGAAGGTTTAAAAAGTTACCCGCTGTTCTGAATTCGGGGCTTATGATACTGATAACTGCAACTAAAAGAATAAGTGCTATAAAAGCGCCATATTCACTTATATATGATACCCAGCTCTTTTTATTAAGAGCAACGTTTTCTTTGTTTCCCATTACAAAGTACCTCCTGTGGCTAATGTCATTACTTTTTCCTGATCCGCTTCGTTAGCGTCTATAATTCCTGTTACCTTTCCTTCGTGAACAACCATTATTCTGTCGCTCATTCCGAGAACTTCGGGGAGTTCTGAAGAAACAAGAATAATCGCAACGCCCTTTGCGGCAAGGTCATTGATAACGCTGTAAATTTCCTTTTTAGCACCTATATCAACGCCTCTTGTAGGTTCGTCGAGAATAAGTATCTTGGGGTCGGTATAAACCCATTTTGCGAATACAACCTTCTGCTGATTACCGCCCGAAAGGTTATTGCATTCGTGCTGTGGGCCGAAACATTTTATTCTGAATTCGTCAATTCCCTTCTTGACGATTTCTTCAACCTTTGCTTTTTTAACAACGCCCTTATCCGAAACTTTATCGAGATTAGCGAGAACTATATTTTCAGAAATGCTCTTTTCAAGAAGTAAACCTTCTGTCTTTCTGTCCTCTGTGATAAAGCCTATGCCTGCCTTTATAGCGTCCTGTGCGGACTTTATCTTCATTTCGTTTCCTTCAATGAAAATCTTTCCGCTGTCAAGAGGAAGGTTTCCGAAAATGGCCTGCATGATTTCTGTTCTGCCGGCACCCATAAGTCCCGAAACGCCGAGAACTTCGCCCGCTTTAACGCTGAAATTTACATCCTTGAATTTCTTTTCTTTTGTAAGCCCTTCAACGCGGAGCTTTTCTTCGCCGATTTCAACTCCCTCACGCTTGGGATATCTTTCACCGATTTCTCTTCCTATCATCATCTTAACGATATCATCCATTGTGATATCCTTTATAAATTTTGTATCGACATATGTTCCGTCACGGAGGATTGTTATTCTGTCGCAGAGTTCGAAAATTTCTTCCATTCGGTGTGATATATAAACTATCGAAACACCCTTTTCGCGAAGGCTCTTTATCAGTTTGAAAAGACCTTCTGTTTCGCTCTGTGTGAGTGCGGCTGTGGGTTCGTCCATAATGAGAACCTTTGCGTCAACCATAAGCGCCTTACAGATTTCAACCATCTGCTGCTGACCGACTGAAAGGTCTGACATAACTGCGTTTATCGGAATATCAACGCCCATTCTGTCCATAACCTCTTTTGCCTTTTCACGCATAGCCTTTCTGTCGCAGATTCCGAACTTCTTTGTGATTTCTTTTCCCATAAAGAGATTTTCTTCAACGGTAAGGTCGAAAAGAACGTTGAGTTCCTGATAGATAAAGACAATGCCCGCCTTTTCTGCTTCCTGAGGAGATTTGTATACAACCTCCTTGCCATCGACAAGAACCGTTCCCGAATCTCTTGTGTAAACACCTGTGAGGATTTTCATAAGGGTTGATTTTCCTGCACCGTTTTCACCCATAAGCGCGTGAACTTCGCCGTCTTTAAGGAGAAAACCCGCATCCTTCAGAACCTGATTCGAGCCGAAGGACTTATTTATCCCTTTCATTTCAATATTCATATTTTCACTACTCCTTAACTATGAAAATATACAGCCCGATTGCAGAATTATATTTGCATAGGGCGTTGTTTCGCCTGTTCTTATGACTGCCTTGCAGTCTTTGGTTTTTTCTTTGAGTTCTGTGTGTGAAACAAACTCAAATTCTATTTCCTGTCCCTCAAAAAGTTCCTTGATTTCTTTTAAAACTTTGGGGTTTTTATCTTTTATTTCCTCTGCTAGAATAACCTTTTCGATTTTCATATCCTCTGAAACAACTTTTAAAGTCTGCATAAATGTCGGAACACCGAACATCAGCGCGAGGTCAATTCTCTCCGTTTCATCGGGAATGGGCAATCCGCAATCGCCGACAGCAATACAATCGGTATGCCCCATATATGAGAGAACGCGCGATATATCGCTGTTTAAAATGCCATTTTTCTTCATCTGAAGACACCTCCTGACAGGATTAGTCATAATCCTACATATTATGTATATAGTAACATAAATATTTAACATTGTAAAATGATTTTGTGTGATTTAACTAAAAGTTTACAATTATTAACCGGCTTATAGCAAAAAATTCCCCTCTCCACATCGGAGAGGGGTTTTATTATCATCTTATAGTTGCAAAGCGAAAGACCACAAATCTTCTTGTTTCTTCATTCACCACTATGCCGTAGGTGTTTGTTCCCGAGCCCATAGGGGAATAGACAATGACTTCGTATTCTTTAAGGTCATCATCTATAACTTCATTGAAACAGGAATGAAGCGGGAACTTATAAAGTTCGCTTATATCATCGGTTAAATAATCGCTTACCTTTTTTCCGTCAGATTCTGCGTGTAATTCTTCTTTTATGGTTTTAAGAAAAGCGTTATAATCTTCATCGTCAGAAATAACAAACGAATAGATACTCTGCTTTCCGATAGTAATATCGCGGTTATAATATCTTATATCTGTGGCGTTATGGGGAATGTCGATTATCGTCATAGCGCCCGAATTCTTATATTCCTCAAAAGACTCAAAATCCGTTCTTGTCGAAGGATTTTTTATTATTATAAAAATAAACGCACCTATAAGAAGAAGTATTATTCCTATGATGATAAATACCATGGGAGAAAGTTTTTTATTTTCCTTTTCCATAAAATTTCTCCCTTTACCATTCGTCATCGGCTTCGAAATCTTTATAATAGTCTATAAAATCACTGATTATCTCATCTCTCGGGCGAACATATATACTTTCCACGCCCTTAAGACTTTCAATCCATTCGGCGTCAATCATACAGCCTACATCCATATTGATTTTGTATTTTGCTTTTTCAATCAGAGGGGCATCATCTTCGTTTCCGAGACAATACAGATATCCGCATAAAAGACGGATATATTCAGAACTTCCTGATTGAAAATCCTTTATCTCATTTTCGATAAGATTGATTATTTCCTCCTTTGAAATATTGTCAAAATCAAACCCGTATTCTTTAATAACTTTCTCGGCTCTCTGTCCGTTTGTCATTCAAAACACCTCTTTCTTATGTTGTATTATTCATCCTCAAAAGGATTGAAAATTTTTCGCCAGAAATAAAACGCTAAAATGCAGAATATTATCGTTAAAACAAAATTTATTATCAGAAGTTCCGCCGTTATATTCCCCAGAGCGTGAAAAAGAATAGCTAACGGAAGAGTAAGCAGAGATTTATTGTTTTTTATTCCGTAAAAAATAATTATTGTAAGTGCTACCGAAAACAGAATTCCGCCGATAGCCGTTAAAAGATTAAAGAAGAAAATATCGGGGGAAACATTACTTTCTCCTATAAGAAGAAGGCAGGCTATACCTCCTCCGAAAGCCTCATAGGCAGAATGCCCTATGCCATAAGAAACTGCGTCTTTTCTGCTGTCGCATTTAAGAACAAATTTTAAAATAAGAAATTTGCTACCCTCTTCAAGAATTCCGAAAAGAAGCGCTTGTTGAAGATAATAGTGAAAAGGAACTGTATAGGAAAATCCCGAACGGATAGCACCGCCCAGCATAAAAACGGGAAAGCAGACAAGCAGTGCTACTATGGCAGGATAAATTTTAGCACCCGTCTTTTTTCGCCATATAATAAGGGCGATTATGGGAATTGCTATTCTTACAAGCCCTGCTAAAAGACAACTTATATCCGTCATATTTTACCCCTTTGCCCTTTCCTGATATTTTTATATACCCATTCCATAGGTGAATGCGTGAACTGTTAAAAACGAGAGGATGAATGTTCCCGCTGAATAAAGCCCCTGACAAACCGCAAAATAGATTGTTCTTAATATAGGAAAACGCTTTACCTCTTCATTTTTATAGGCAATTACAGAGAGAACAATTCCGATTATCGCAGTTATGAGTTCAACGATAGACACTATGAACGCAAGGACAAAAGTTGCGTTATAAAGAAACTCGAAAAGTTCCTTGTTGAATTCTTCTGCCCAGAAAACCGCCATAGCGGGAACAGCCGTTGCTAAAACCGCATAGGGCAGAATAAACATTACTCCCATAAGAAAATATGTTACCGCATTTTTACTCATTTTAAAACACCTTCCTTGAATTTTATTATATCACTTTTTTAAAGGCGTTACAACAGATTAAAAACGTTGCTTTTTCTATCTCTTTGCTGTATAATGATAAAAAAATTAAAGGGAAGTTTTTTATGATTTTTCGTGTACCTTCTTACTATGATGATTTTCACTGTATAGCGGATAAATGCAAGGACAACTGCTGTATCGGGTGGGAGATTGATATTGATGACATTACTTTAAAAAAATATCTTTCTGTTAAGGGGGATTTCGGTGAAAGACTGAGATCTTCAATCTCAACAGAAAATCCGTCTTTTATTCCCGACAAATCGGGAAGATGTCCTTTTTTAAATAAAGATAATCTCTGCGATATAATTCTGAATCTGGGCGAAGATAAACTCTGCGATATATGTAATAATCACCCGAGATATTTTGAATGGTTCGGGAATATAAAAGAGGGCGGAATAGGTCTTTCTTGTGAAGAAGCGTCAAGAATTATTTTATCTTCTTCGTTCTCTCTTTCAGAAAAAGAAATTCCTGACGAAGAAACCGATTTTCCCGATGATGAAGCTTTATTTGATTTTCTTCTTTTGGCAAGAGATAAGATTTTTTCATATCTTAAAGACGAAAAAATTCCGATAGAGAACGCACTCGCTGATATATATGGATACGGCTTTATTCTTGAAGAAGCTGTTTTCAGAGAAGATTTAAATGTTCCCGAAATAAAATCTTCTGGAAAAAAATTTTCACCCGATATCAAAAAAACACTTGACTTTTTACTTACCTTAGAAAAACTTTCTCCCGAATGGGAGCCTTATATTTTATCTATGAAAGAAAGTTTTAACGGCGAAGATTTTTTTATAAGAGAAACAGAAAAATATCTTCGTAATATTGCAATTTATTTTATCTTCAGATACTTTTTAAAAGCCTGTTATGACGGCGAAATTGTCGCTTATATAAACCTTATGGCAATAAGCGTTTTTATGCTCGCTTTTCTTTTCTCAAAGGGAGATTTATCTCTCGAAAACTGTTCAGAGATAGCAAAGAATTTTTCTAAAGAAATTGAATATTCAGAAGAAAATCTTGAGGCACTGAGCTTTAAAACTTTATTTTAAAACACAGGAGGAAGATATCATGACACATGCAGAAAAAGCGGCTGAATTTTTTTCAAATAATTTCAACTGTGCTCAATCGGTTTTCGCATCTTTTTCAGATGAATTGGGGTTATCTGAAGAAATCGCTCTTAAAACGGGGGCTTGTTTCGGAAGCGGAATGAAAAAGGGCGAAGTATGTGGCGCTTGTACGGGCGCTCTGATGGCTCTCGGAATGAAATACGGCCACTCTGACGGAAACGACAACGACAGCAAACAAAAATCGGGCGAAATGGCCGTTAAATTTTTAGAGGAATTCAAAAAAACAAATGGTTCTTATATCTGTCGCGAACTTTTAGGATGTGATATCGGAACAAAAGATGGGTTGGAATCTGCGATGAGTAAAAATCTGTTTACAGAGTTCTGTCCTAAGATGGTTATATCGGCTGCCGAAATCGCAGAAAATATTATGAGCAAGTAAAAAATTCCCCCACAAAAAATGTGGGGGAATTTTATTTTTATTCTTCTCTTTCAAGTTCACATATAACAATATGGAATGTGCTGTAAAGACGCGGAAGATTTCCTGAATTTCCAAGTCCCCTGCTTACTATCATATGCGAGCCGTTATATTCATAAAGGCCTGATGTGTAATCGGGAAAAAGCCCGTTATGACCTATAACACCGCCGACAAAGGGAAGTCTTATAAGTCCGCCATGAGCATGACCGGAAAACATCAAATCCATCTGATTGCCGTCTTTTTTTGTCTGTTCTGCTATCGGTTCAAAATTTTCGGGGAAGTGATTGAGCCATATATTGAAATCCGTATCACAAGGAGGATACTCATAGTAATAATAGTTCCCTGTAAGAGAGATATATTCATCATCTCTTTGTATTCTGACGGTTGTTCCTTCAAGGATTGTTATTCCATAACTTTCGGCCGAAGATTTCAGCTTTTTATAATCTTCAGAAGAAACGCTTTTATCATGATTTCCCCATACAAGATAACAGGGCGCTATCTCTGAAACCTTTTTAAGAAAATTATCCGCTTTATCGACATCTGTTCTTATTCTGTCGATAATATCGCCCGTTATGAAGATATAATCGGGGTCTGCTTCTTTTGTGATTTCTATTACTCTGTCGCAAAAATTTTCACCCTGATTATGATAATCAGAAAGAAGAACTATCTTTGCGCCGTCAAAACTTTCGGGAATATCTCTGCTTTTAAAGGTTATATTTTCGGTATCAATATAGGTGTTTGAAAAAATAAGAGAAATTATGAGGATTACTGTAAGTATTAAAAGAACAATATAAAAAATTTTTCTTCTTTCAGAAATTTTCTTTATCTTTTCCATTCTCTCTCCCCTTTCTTTATTTCTACGAAAATTATAGCATATTTTTTATTTCAGAACAATAACGAGATTTCGCTTGTGCAATATATACAATTCCATATATGGAAAAAACACAGCATATTCACGAATTTGCACCAAAAGTATTTACAAATTATGAACAATATGTTAAAACAAAATAAAGACTACAGAGAGGGGGAAGAAAAATGTTCGGAACAACATTTTACAACGTGATACATGAAAAAAACGCAGAACGAGCAAAACCCGCAGAACCACCAAAGCGCGTAGAACCGCCAAAGCCCGTAGAACGACCAAAGCCTGTCTGCAAAGAGGAAATGTCTGCAAAGGAAATATATGATTATCTCGATGAAAGAGTCATAAAGCAGGATGAAGCCAAAAAAGCGGCTGCTATGATTATGTGGAAATGTCTTAGAGGGATAAAGCAGAATATAATGTTCTGTGGACCTACGGGTTGCGGAAAAACAGAGATATGGCGTTGTTTAAGCACACTTTTCCCCGGCAGGATTTCAATTGTCGATGTAAGCTCTTTGACTATGGAAGGTTTTTCAGGCAATACAAAATGGCAGGATTTTTTTCGTTCCGAACATTTCAGAGATTCCAAAAATACCATTATGGTCCTTGATGAAACGGATAAGATGATTTCACCGAGATTTACATCTATGGGTGAGAATGTTTCTGAACATATTATGAACGAGGGACTTAAAATTATAGAGGGAACTACTATGAAAATCAAGATAAGTAACGATAACTATCGTTCTGTTGATACAAACAAAATATCTTTTGTTTTGCTTGGTGCATTCAGCAGAAAAGCGGAAGAAATTGCCGAAAAACAAAGAGGCAGTGGTTTAGGGTTTGGTTCTGAAAAAAAGGATGCAAAGGCTTATTCAAAGCCGATAACAGTTAAAGACATTCTCGATTATGGTGTCACTCCCGAATTTATGGGCAGAATTTCAAAGGTAGTAAATCTTTCGCCGATGACAAAAAATGATTATGAGAGTATTCTTTATAAGGAAGGGTGTTCTCCTATAAAAAAGCTCGAAAAAATCTATAACCTCAAAATTTATCTTACCGCTGAACACAGGGACATGGTCCTTGAAAATGCTATGAATAACGGGCTTGGAATAAGAGGAATGGCAAACGAACTTGCTAATCTTCTTGATGAAAGACTTTTTGAGGGCGTAACGGGAGATTGCGTTTTTATATAAAAATACTTGAAAAATGCCGATTTTTGTTGTATAATTTCTGTGTATATTCATCTGGATTCTTTGTAGGGGGAATATCTATGGACAGCAAGCTTATGCAGTCGGCATTTTCGACTTTTATAAAAAATTCGAAAGACCTGATTTTTGTCAAGGACAATAATCTTGTCTATCGCCATGCATCCATGCCGTTTGTTAAAATGACAGGGAAAAAGTCTTTGAAAGAAGTTATCGGGCATACCGATTCTGAAATCTTTGAAGACAAATCTCTCGCAAAAAGATATACAAGCGATGATATAAGACTTTTAAACGACGGCAGAGATCATATAGAATATATAGAACCCATAACAAACGAAAACGGAAACGCAAGATATGCCTCAACATCAAAATATATCCTCAGAAACGATAAGGGCGAAGCAATAGGAATTTTAGGTATTACAAAGGATATAACAAGAGAATATATGGCGCGTCAGCGTTATCAGCAGGAACTTGGTTATCTTTTCGAACTCCCCAAGGATACATATGCCGTTTGTTATATAGATGTTGACGACTGGAGAATTATCTCTCAGCGCCGACAGAAGATTTTAAAGGGAACTTTACAGGAATGTCAGACCATTGAAGAAATGTGTGAATACGCAATACAGTCTATCGTCAGCGAAGACGGAAACGCATCTGAATTCTATAGTCATTTCACCGCAGAAAATCTTCACGAAATCTATTCAAGCGGAAGAAGAGTTATAAGTTTTTCTTATGAAAGAAGATTATCGAATAACTCGACACGCTGGGTTAAAAACGATATAAACTTTCTGACCGATGTTGACAGCGGACATTTATGTGTTATGCTTTCGGCAAAGGATATTCATGATATAAAGACCGAACAGCAGAAACTTATTGAAGCGGCAAAACTCGATTCAATGACAATGCTTTTAAATCACGAATCAACTATGGAATCTATAAAGCTTGTTCTTAAAAACGAACATGACAGACAGCATGCCATATTCATGATTGACATAGACAATTTCAAAGACCTTAACGACACAATGGGACATCGTTTCGGTGATGAATTTTTAATAGAACTTTCAAGAGAGTTCAAAAAGATTTTCAGAGAAACAGATATTATCGGAAGAATAGGCGGAGACGAATTTTTAGCACTTATGAGAAATGTTTCAGATAAAGAACAGGTTGAAGAAAAAGCAAAGAAAATTCTTTCGTCTATAAGAAAAACATCATCTAAATATTCAAAGATAAATTTAAGCGGAAGTGTTGGTATAAGCATTTATCCCGAAAACGGTGAAACGCTTGAAACTCTTTATCAGAAATCAGATTCAGCACTTTATGAAGTAAAGGGCAACGGCAAAAACAGTTTTACATTTGCATAATTTCCGGAGGGACCATATTTGCTTGATTTTACATATATATACATATTAACCGCCATAGCTCTTATTGTTCTTTTAACTATAATAAGACGAAGCAATCATCTTGAAGAAAGAAAAAACCAGTTTATTATATTTGCGATTTTCTCTGATATAGTAATTCTTCTCGGCTATGTAGGAAGAGATCTTTCGGAACAGTTTTCGAATATGCCTCTTGCACATATTTCAAATACACTGATTTATCTTTTCGCTCCGCTTTCTATGTTCTTTCTTATTATGGCGTCAACAAAAAAGCGTAGCAAAATAACAGATATACTTACAGTTCTTGAAACGATAAGCGCTTTTATTGCGTTATCATCGCCCGTTACGGGCTGGTTTTATACCATATCTTCAGATGTTATCTATTCAAGAGGGCCTTTATATATCTATAACGAAATTTTAGGAATTCTCTTCACAATACTCTGGGGTGTTTTCTCGTTTATCGAATTCAGATATATAGAACCTGTTGACAAATTCTATCTTTCTGAAATGTTCATTCTTCAGACAGCGGCGATAATCATTCAGGGAATGTTTTCTTCATATAAGATAATCTATATATGCGGTGCTTTCTCAATAATGATTTATTACGCTTTCGTTACTGAAGTTTATGGAAAATACGATAAAATGACAGGAATAAGAAACAACTCATATTATCGTTCTGCCATTATGAGAAATATATATACAGAAAATTTCTCGGTTATTATGATAGACGCGAATGGTCTTAAATTAGTAAACGATACCTATGGACACGATATCGGCGACAAATTCATACTTATTGTTACATCGGCGATAGTAAAGGCTGTAGGCAAAAACGGCTCGGTTTACCGAACAGGCGGAGATGAATTTGTAGTTGTTATTAAATCGAAGGACCGTTCTCTTGTTGACAGGATAAATGAAGACATACACAAAAATCTTTCGGAAGAAAATAAAAACTATGAGTTTGAAATTTCTGCCTCAACGGGAATAGCTATTCATTCTGAAATAGAAATTTTTACAGACACAGTAAAGCGTGCGGATAAGAAGATGTATGAAAACAAGAATGAATACTATGCTAGAACAGGCAAAGACAGAAGAACATATCAGCGTCGTGCTGAAGAATAGAAAACTCCCCTACTCTTAAGTTCAATAGTTATATAGAAGTATTACGAAGCCACTTTTGATATTGTGTCCAAAGTGGCTTTGCGTTGCTTATGCCATTGACTTTATGTGGAAAATATGTTATAATCAACTCAACGATAAATAAGAATTTGAGGGAGGAAAACGCAATGGATAACAGGTTTGAATTTATTGAAAAGAACGGTCTTATGGAAGGAACTCGTATCATTGTTGACAAAGAGACAGGGGTTCAGTATTTATTAGCTCATTGGACCAATGTAGGTGGACTCACAGTGTTGGTCGATAAGGATGGAAAACCTTTGCTTGACCCAAGATATACTAATTAACAAATTTCAGTTTGTTGGAGCAACAAATCCCAATTTATCTGTGAGATATTAAAATAACCCGTGAAGAAAAACCTTCACGGGTTATACTTCTTTATTACTACTTCATTTATGAGCGGGTTTTTATTTTATATGAATTTATTACCGAGTTTATCCATTTCGGCAATGCCATATTCAAACGAGATTTTCTTTCCTTTATAAAGTTTGTTAAAGCAGTTTACTATTCTTTCTGCAACGAGATTTCCGTTTTCTTCGTTTGAATCCATAAGAATAACTATAAGCTGTTTGCTTGAATATCTTGTTGAAACATCTACTCTTCGAAGTGATGTATAGATAGCCTGTTCCATAATTTCAAGGGCTACTTCTGCTTCTGAAGGGTCAACCATTTCGTTTTCTTTTGAAACCATTGTGAAAAGAAGTGTCTGAACATCTCTTCCGCTTCTTTCAACAAATCTTCTTATGAAATTATAAACATGGTGGAATGTATCGAGTTCAAGCTGATAAGCACCTCTGCCTGAATCCGCACGGGACATGACCTCTCTTAAATACTGTAAATCAACTAAATTTCTGCCCCTTGTGTTTTCACTTTCTCTCTGTTCGCTGAAAAAGTGATATGAATTCTTTCCGTTCTGCTTTACATAATAAAGTGCTTTATCGGCAGCGTTATAGACTGTTCCGAAATCATCGCCGTCATCGGGGAACTGTCCTATGCCTATTGAAACAGATGTGTTTGTTTCAAACTTTTTCTGTTCGATTTTATAGCAAAGGTCTGAAATAATATCGCCCGCGAGATTGCCGAGTTCTGTTTTTGATGTAACATCTTTTATGAACATTACAAACTCATCTCCGCCGATACGACAAAGAACATCGCCGTCTTTCGAATAATCCCTCATGGTTTCGGCGAACATTTTTAAAGTTTCATCGCCTTCGATATGACCGTAATTATCGTTTATCGCCTTGAAATTATCCATATCAATCATGAAGAGTGCACCTTTAACGCCTTCCTTTAACATATCGTTAACGGCTTTTTCGGTATATGCCCTGTTCCAGAGACCTGTTAAAGCGTCCTGCTGGGATTTGCTTTTTATATCGGTTACTTCTTTTATCTTTTCTTCGAGTTTATCAGAAAGTTTCTTTCGCATATCCTCAAGTTCTAAAATTCTGCCTATTCTTGAACGCATAACAGATGGAACAAAAGGCTTTGCGATAAAATCGAGTGCACCTTCTTCTAAACATCTGTTTTCGGTTTCGGCGTCATCATCGGCAGTAAGAAAAATTATCGGGAGAGTTTTATGAGCTTCTATCTTTCTGATTTCGCCCATAACCTCAAAGCCGTCCATTTCGGGCATATTTATATCGAGAAGAACAAGGTCGCAGGTGTCTTTTCCGAGAAAATCAAGCGCTTCTTCACCCGATAAAACCGCGGTTACATTATATGTATCCGAGAGAACCTTTTTAGCAAGAAGAAGGTTCATCTTGTTATCGTCAACAATGAGGATATGTTTCATCTTAACTCTTCCTTTCAATAATCTGTTTATTATTATAGCATAAAAGAGGGGTTGTGTGCAATAAAAAAAGCAGGGAAAATTCCCTGCTTTTTTAAATCTGTTAAATTCAAAATTACTTGAGTTCAACTGTTGCGCCTGCTGCTTCGAGCTTTGTCTTGATTTCTTCAGCTTCAGCCTTAGGAGCGCCTTCCTTGATAGCCTTAGGAGCTGCTTCAACGAGTTCCTTAGATTCCTTAAGACCAAGACCTGTGATTTCCTTAACAGCCTTGATAACATCCATCTTCTTATCGCCGAATGAAGCGAGAACTACGTCGAATTCTGACTTTTCTTCAGCTGCGCCAGCGCCGCCTGCTGCGGGAGCTGCTGCTGCAACTACTGCTGATACTCCGTACTTTTCCTGGATGCCTTCAACGAGTTCTGAGAGTTCAAGAATTGAAAGAGCATCGATGAGGTCTAAAATGTTTGTAATCTTTTCTGATGCCATGATGATTATTCTCCTTTATAAATTTTTTTAAGATTTTGCCGTTCTATGCGGCATTTGATTGATGATGACGAGAATTAAGCAGCTTCTTCGCTGTTCTTCTTGTCGACGAGTGCCTGAAGTGTTGCGGCGAGGTTCTGCATAGGAGCCTGGAGTGAACCGAGGAGCTGTGCGAGAAGAACTTCCTTTGAAGGAATCTTTGAAAGAGCTACAACGCCCTTAGCGTCATAGATTTCACCGTCAACAAAACCTGCTTTAAGTGTAAACTTTTCACCGTTGTATTTTTCGGAATATTTACCGAGAATACGAGCGGCAGCTGTCTGGTCGCCGTCTGTGTAAGCGATAGCTGTTGTTCCTGAAAGAACGTCGCAGAGGCCTTCGAGACCTGCTTCCTTGAATGCGAATTCAAGAATCTTGTTCTTTTCAACAACGTAAGTTACGCCTGCTTCACGGAGTTCCTTTCTGAGAAGAGTGTCATCAGCAACGCTGATACCCTTATAGTCAACGAGCACACCTGCTGTTGAATTCTTGAGAACTTCTGTGAGAGCTGCAACCTTTGCCTTCTTTGATTCAAGAATCTTTGCGCTTGCCATAATTTTCACCTCCGATTGAAATTATAAACTCAATCGTTCCAAATAAAAACTCTCTCTGACTATATTTAAAGACAGAGAGAGCGAAATGTTTTTAAGTCATTTCTCCTCGGCGGGATTTACAGATGTTTGAAACACCAACCTGCTGTCTTTGGAAAACGATAGCTTAATCATTATATTATATATGGTTTACCTTGTCAAGAGTTTTTTCTGAAAATATGTCAGATTAGATAACTCTTACTCTGATAACGCCTTCGATTTCAGAGATTTTAGCTACAATAGCGTCATCTGCGTTAGCAACATCGAGCATTGTGTATGCATAATCGCCTCTTGACTTGTTGAGCATATTGTCGATATTTATACCTGCACCACCGAAGAGTGTTGTGATTGAAGAAATGATAGCGGGAACGTTCTTATGCATAACGCAAACTTTCTTTCCTGCTGCGTTCATTTCAGCGTTGGGGAAGTTAACTGAGTTGATGATGTTTCCGCTTTCGAGATAAGCAACGAGTTCATCAGCTGCCATAACAGCACAGTTATCTTCTGATTCTTCTGTTGAAGCACCAAGGTGAGGAATTGCGATAACGCCTTCCATATTAGCTGTCTTGGGGTTGGGGAAGTCTGTTACATACTTTCTTACCTTACCGCTGGCTAATGCTTCCTTCATATCGTCATCGTTGATGAGAGCATCACGAGCATAGTTGAGAATGATAACGCCGTCTTTCATAAGAGCGAAAGCTTCTTTATTGATCATGCCCTTTGTGTTGTCGTTGCAGGGAACGTGTACTGAAATGAAATCAGCAGCGGCATAGATATCAGCTGTTGATGTTACATACTTAACAGCACGGCTGATTGAAAGAGCACCGTTTACTGAAAGGAATGGGTCATAACCGATAACGTTCATACCGAGTGAAACAGCAGCGTTGGCAACGAGTGCACCGATAGCACCGAGACCTATGATACCGATTGTCTTGCCCTTGAGTTCTGTTCCTGCGAACTTTGATTTTTCCTTTTCAACATTCTTAGCGATGTCAGCGTCGTCCTTAGCAGACTTAACCCATGAGATACCGCCAACAACATCTCTTGATGCGAGAAGCATACCGCAGAGAACAAGTTCCTTAACTGCGTTAGCGTTAGCACCGGGAGTGTTGAATACGCAGATACCCTGTTCTGCACACTTATCGAGAGGAATGTTGTTTACGCCTGCACCTGCTCTTGCGATAGCAAGGAGGTTTGAGCCGAATTCCATATCGTGCATTGAAGCACTTCTTACCATGATTGCATCAGGGTTATCGTGATTATCAGCTACTGCATAATTGCCACCGAATCTGTCTGTTCCTACTGCGGCAATCTTATTGAGTGTCATAATATTAAACATTGTATTTTTCCACCTTTCAACTAAAAGAAGTTATGCATTTTCTGCTTCGAACTTCTTCATGAAATCAACGAGAGCTTCAACGCCTTCGATGGGCATTGCGTTATAGATAGATGCTCTCATACCGCCAACTGAACGGTGTCCCTTAAGGTTTTCAAAGCCTGCTGCCTTTGCTTCCTTAACGAATTTAGCATCGAGTTCTTCGTTGCCTGTAACGAAAGGAACGTTCATGAGTGAACGGTCTTTCTTTTCAACTGTTCCCTTGAAGAGCTTTGAGCTGTCGAGGAAATCATAGAGGATAGCTGCTTTCTTTTCGTTGTGAGCCTTCATTGCTTCAAGGCCGCCCATTTTCTTGATCCACTTGAATACCTTACCGCAGATGTAGATACCATAGCAGGGAGGTGTGTTGTAGAGTGAATCGTTGTCAGCCTGTGTCTTCCACTTGAGCATTGTAGGTGTTCCTGCGAGAACGTCATCTCTGATGAGGTCTTCTCTGATGATAGCGATAACAACACCGGCAGGGCCTATGTTCTTCTGAACACCGCCGTAGATAACGCCATACTTTGTAACGTCAACGGGTTCTGAAAGGAAGCATGATGAAACGTCTGAAACGAGATCCTTACCCTTTGTGTTGGGAAGTTCCCAGAACTTTGTTCCGTAGATTGTATTGTTTTCGCAGATGTAAACATAGTCTGCATCAGCGGGGATATCGAGATCTGAACAATCGGGAATGTATGAGAATGTCTTATCCTTTGATGATGCAACTGCTACTGCTTCACCATACATCTGAGCTTCTTCGTAAGCCTTCTTAGCCCACTGACCTGTTACTATGTAAGCAGCCTTCTTGTTCTTCATGAGGTTCATGGGAACAGCAGCAAACTGCTGTGACGCACCGCCCTGAAGGAAGAGAACCTTATAGTTATCAGGGATATTCATGAGATCACGGAGATCCTTTTCAGCGTCCTTGATAATTTCATCGTAAACTTTTGAACGGTGGGACATTTCCATTACGGACATTCCTGAACCCTTGTAATCGAGCATTTCTTCTGCTGCTTCTCTGAGAACTTCTTCGGGAAGAACAGCGGGGCCTGCACTGAAATTGTAAACTCTTGCCATTTTGATTACCTCCGACTAAAAAAAATTAAAATTTGACAATAACAATTATATTACTTTTATGCGATAAAGTCAAGCGTTTTGACATTCGTTTAACAAAAAAATGTCCCGAAAAACGCCATTTGTTTACTTGCACAAATTAAGCGGTCTTTTGAAATATATGCTAGAAATATTGCATAAACTTTCTGCGTTGATTTTACCTTTATCAAAAACGACAAAAACCGCCCTCAAATGACTGTCTAAGTGTTTATATTGCATAAATCATAAAAGGAATTGTGAATTATTTATTGACCTTTCGCGTATATTTATGTATACTTATGGTATCAATTATATTTTTGGAGGCGTTTTGACATGTCAGAAGAAATCAGACAGTTCGATCAGGCGGATGTAGAAGCCAACAAGGTTATGTGCATCCTTATGATTATTTTCCCCATTCTCTTTTTCCTTGTTTTCGTTGTTGAATCAATGAAAAACTCATCAGTTTCAAAATTCTATGCTAACCAGGCACTCATCGTGCTTATCCTCAACATCATTCCTATCGGAATCACACAGTTAGCAGGTCTTATTTGCCAGATCATTCTCCTCGTTGGAATTCTCAATGGCTCATACATGCCTATTCCTGTTCTCGGCGAAAAGATCACAATCATCAAGTAATTTATTTTAAGTTACATAGAAAAGGCGGAACATTTTGTTCCGTCTTTTTTGTTTTCTCCCCTTTTAAATCGTGATGAAATGTGTTACAATATCTTAAAGGAGATTTTAAGATATGCTTTATTTCATCGCTTTTTTAGAAGGCATTATTACTTTCATTTCGCCCTGTCTTCTCCCTATGCTTCCCGTTTATATCTCATACTTTGCGGGAACGGAAGAAAAGAATACAAAGAAAACACTTTTAAATGCCATAGGTTTTGTATGCGGGTTTACAATAGTTTTTGTTCTTATGGGTGCAATGGCGGGAATAATCGGCGGATTTTTTATAAAACACCGCATTATCGTCAACATAATAACGGGGCTTATCGTTATTCTTTTCGGGCTTTATTTTTTAGGAATAATAAAGATAAATATTTTTAAGGGAATGAAAACAAGCGTCAAGGAAAATATGGGATTTTTCTCATCGCTTCTTTTCGGTGCTGTTTTTTCGATAAGCTGGACACCCTGCGTCGGCGCGTTTTTAGGTTCGGCTCTCGCTCTCGCTTCGAGCGAAGGAAGTGTTTTAAAGGGAGTTATTATGCTTCTTTTATACTCAATGGGGCTTGGTATTCCGTTTGTTGTAACTGCGATACTTATAGAAAAACTTAAATCGGCATTTGATTTCATCAAAAAGAATTATAAGATAATAAATATCGTTTCGGGAATTTTTCTCATACTAACGGGTGTTCTTATGGCAACGGGACTTTTCTCGAAACTGACGATACTGCTTTCTTAAAGGGAGGGTTTTTATGAACAAAAGAAATGTTCTTATTATTTCGCTTGTTGCCGTTGTATGTTTTATCGGCGTTTATTTTCTCTATAATGGTCTTAAAGAAGATTATAAAGAAAAAGAACCGCAAACAACTTCTGTAACAGAAATATCAACTATCATAGAAGAAGAAAATCCCGCGACAGAAAAAACACTTTTCTATCCTCAGGATGTTATATCTGCCTATGATTTTGTAGCATATGATATGAACGGAAACGAAGTCAGACTTTCTGATTGTTACGGAAAACCGATTGTACTCAATTTCTGGTCAACATGGTGTAATCATTGTAAAATTGAACTTCCGCTTTTCGAAAAAGCTTATAAGGAAAATCCCGATATAACCTTTATTATGATAAACATAACCGCAAGCGACAGAAAAGACCTTGTTGAAAATCTAATCAATAAAAACGGCTATACATTTACTGTCTGGCTTGACGAAAACGGCGAGGCTATGGAAGATTACAGAGTAAGTTCTATCCCCGCAACATATTTTATCGATAAGAATGGAAATATCGTTAATCATACTGTCGGCGAAATGGACGAAGAAACCCTCGAAAAAAGACTTGAAATGATAAGATAGAAATAATAAATAATCCCCCGCAGATGTGGGGGATTATTTGTTTTTAAAAATCCTGATATACCTCACACACCTTTCACATTTTCATCATCTCTTGAATTTTTTTTCACTTTATGATTTAATAAGGATAAGAGGTGATACTATGCAGATGCGCCACGAATACAAACACGAAATAAACTATGCCGATATGCTTACAGTAAGCCAGCGGGCAAGGGCGGTTTTAAGGCCCGATGAAAGTGTAGAAGGCGGAAGATATATTGTAAGAAGTCTTTATTTTGACAGCATTTCAGATAAAGCACTGAATGAAAAACTAAACGGCATGGCGAAACGTGAAAAGTTCCGTATAAGATATTATAACGGCGATACCTCTAAAATAAATCTTGAAAAGAAAACAAAGATAAACGACCTCGGAACAAAACAGAGTTGTCCTTTAACTTCTGAGGAAGTAGAAAAAATCCTCTCGGGTGATTACTCTTTTATGGCAGAAAATAACGGAAGACCTCTTCTTTCAGAACTTTATTTCAAAATGCGTTCTGAAGGGCTTATGCCGAAAGTAATCGTTGATTATGAAAGAGAAGCGTTTACTTTCCCCGCAGGAAATGTAAGAGTAACGCTTGATTATCACATAAGAGAAAGCCATGATATAAATGAATTTTTAAATCCAGATTGCCTTACAGTTCCCGTTTCAACGCCTGTGATACTTGAAGTAAAATGGGATAATTTTCTGCCCGATATAGTAAAGGGCGTTGTAGGACTTTCAGACAGGCGGACAACATCTTTCTCAAAATATTCGGCATCAAGAATTTACGGATAAGGAGTTTTTATAATATGACATTTAACGACATTTTCAAATCAAGTTTTTTAGACAGCATAACAAGTGTAAGTATAACAGATATGGTTATTGCGTTGGTGCTTGCTTTCGCACTCGGAATGTTCATCTTTTTAGTTTATAAAAAGACTTTTTCGGGAGTTATGTATTCATCAAGTTTCGGCGTTACACTTATAGCACTCACTATGATTACAACGGTTGTTATCCTTGCTGTAACAAGCAACGTTGTTCTCTCGCTCGGTATGGTCGGTGCACTTTCAATAGTAAGATTCCGTGCGGCGATAAAAGAGCCTTTAGATATCGCTTTCCTTTTCTGGTCAATAGCAGTAGGTATTGTTCTCGCTGCGGGAATGATTCCCCTCGCTTTAATAGGAAGTGTTATCATAGGAATAATTCTTCTTTTATTCGTAAACAGAAAATCACATACCCACCCTTACATAGTTGTTTTAAGATGCGAAGGAAAAGATTCTGAAAAGAAAGCTACTGATTTTATAAAGGAAAAAACAGAGCGTTCTATCATAAGAAGCAAGACTGTTGAAAAAGATGAAATCGAAGTAAATATAGAAATCAGACTTAAAGATGACAACACGGATTTTATAAACGAACTCGCAGAAAAAGAGGGAGTCAGAAGTGCTGTTCTCGTCAGCTACAACGGAGAATATATGAACTAGGAGAAAATTAAAAAGTATGTCGACAAATAAAAACATAGAAAAAATAGGTATCTTTGCTATTATTCTTTCTCTTGTTTCTGTTTTTCTTCTTTTAGGATTTACAACGAAAAAAGAATTTCATATGCAATATGAAGACCTTATTTTCGACACCTCGAAAATTCATCATATCGATATAGTTTTAGACGATAAAGATGCATTTTTAGATAGTTGTCTTTCTGAAAAATATACATCATGTTCGGTTGTTATCGACGGCAAGGCAATGGGTAATGTTGCTATAAGAGGAAAAGGAAATACATCACTCACATCTGTTAATTCAATGGATAGTGACAGATACAGTTTCAAGATAGAATTTGACCATTATGAAGAAGGCAAGAACTATTTCGGTCTTGATAAGCTTGTTCTCAATAATGTCATTCAGGATAATACCTATATGAAAGACTATCTCACCTATGAAATGATGAGAGAAGCGGGCGTAAATGCCCCTTTATGCAGTTATGGAATTGTTACTGTAAACGGCGAAGAACATGGTCTTTATCTTCTTTTAGAAGCGGTTGAGGATTCGTTTTTAGTAAGAAATTACGGCTCTGTTTCGGGGAATTTATATAAGCCCGACACCTCTGAAATGGCGGGCGGAAAAGGCAACGGACAGAATTTTAAAGGAGAAAATTCAGGCGGAAACAATGCCGTTAAACTTCTTTATACAGATGATGAATTTTCATCTTATTCCGAAATTTTCGACAACGCAAAAACAGATATAACGGATAATGACAAAGAAAGACTTATTGAGTCGCTCAAGAAAATTTCTGAAAAAGAAGATATTGAATCGGTCGCTGATACAGACTCGCTGATAAGATATTTTGCGGTTCATAATTTTGTCTGCAACGGTGACAGTTATACAGGCAATATGGTTCATAATTATTATCTTTATGAAGATAACGGAAAACTCTCTATGCTCCCCTGGGATTATAACCTCGCTTTCGGCGGATTTCAGGGAAAAGACGCTTCGACACAGGTAAACTTCCCCATAGAATACGAAAATATTTCAGACAGACCTATGGTTTTATTCATCTTCTCTGATGAAAACTATAAACAAAAATATTATGATTTTTATTACGACTTTATATCGAAAGTTGACACAGAAAAAATCATAATAAAAACCGACGCTCTGATTTCTTCATATGTTGAAAAAGACCCTACAAAATTCTGCACATTTGAAGAATACAAAGAAGGTGTTAAAACGCTTATAGAATTCTGTAACCTTAGAAAAGAAAGCGTTTTATCACAGCTTTCATCTGAAGAAAAACTGGTAGACGCAAGTAGTATAAACCTTTCTTCAATGGGAACGATGAATATCGGCAAGGGCGGAAATTTTGAAAGTTTTCCGACTTACAGACCCGAGGGAGAAATCCCCGATATGCCCGATGAAAATAAAGAACGTCCAGAGCGCCCCGACGGACAGAATTTCCCCGAAAATATAGGAGAGGGACAGTTCCCTATGGGTAACGGCGGACAGTTCCCCGAAAATATGGGCGGACAGAATACAGAAAATATTCCAAACGAAAACGGAAATGACGGCTTTATTCTTTTCATAGTTTCAATACTGATTCTTGCGGGCGGACTTGTGTTTGTAGCAGTTTACAAGAGATAAGAAAAAGCACCCTAAGGGGTGCTTTTTTATTTCTTTATATTTCCGTCTGCATCATACATAGTCTGTTTGATTATATGTCCGTTTGAATCGAATTCACAGATAAGGTAATCTACGAGTTCTTCATCTTCATTATAATATGATGTTTTTACTCCGTTTCCGTTTGTATCATAATCTTCAATCATAAAAATGGTATTGTCGGCTCTGTAAGCGGTTTCTTTTTTCATTGTATTCCCGCCGGGATAGTATTCGAATATAGTATAAAATTTAATTGAACCATCAAAATAAAAACAGGTTTCTTTTATCTTTCTGTCGAGTGAGTCATATTCGATTACAACGGGGTTCCCTTCTGTTCCTGCTCTTTCTGTTCTTGCTGCATAAACAGCGGTTTCTGATTCGGGATTTTCAACGCAGGCTGTCATAGAAGAAAGTATCATCGCAAAGGCAAAGAATACGCCGATAAATTTTTTCATTATAAAACCACCCTTTACTTTTATTTTGTAAGTGAATTATATCATAAATTTTTCTGTAAATCAATATAAAAAACACACACTCTGTTTGGAGTGTGTGTTTTGTTTTTTCTTTATGAAAGCCATGCATATGCAACATCGAGCGCTGCATAAAGGCCTTCCTTTTCGCTTGTCTTGCTTACTCTTTCGAGAGGATTCTTGCTTTCGTCGGTTGACATTTTATAGAGCTTTATTTTTGTTGCAACTTCCATATCGCCGACTTTTTTCTTTTCGATGACCTGCATCATGACAACAAAGTCATCAGACATATTTCCATAATAGATTTCGTCTTTTTTTCTTACAAGAGGGAAACCCTTGTATGAGAAAATTTCCTTATTTGTATCAGCCATTTCTGTAATCCTCCTTTTTTACCATGTCATAACGAGTGCTTCGCCGTTATCGAGATTTTTGATATTCTTTTCAAGAACTTCGATATATGATGTTCGGCAATAATATGAAACCTTGCCGTTATATGTTACAACAGATTCCTTATTTCCTACATCATAGAATTCGAGAGTTTCTGTTACATTTCCCTCTGATTTGATTGTTATGGTTGCATAGGGTGTGAGTCCGCCTATAATTGTATCATCGGTTACTATTCTTTCAAATCTGAATTTGAAAAGGTATTCGAAAAGACTTCTGAAATCTGAAACAGGCATTTCTTTTCCGTTTCTAGTAGCAGTGAATTCTTCAGAAGAAACCTTGCCCGATTTCTTTATCGTTTCGTTTACATTTCTTGTCTTTATGGTGATATCGGTTGTTGTATCTGCAACAGCCTTATAAACATAGCTTACCGCGATATCGCCGACATCAATCTTTATCCAGGGAAGAACATCGGCACTTACCGAATAGATGATATCATCTTTTCCCTCAACCATAACGAAATAGCTTTCTGTTCCGTTTGAAGAAACAGCCTTGTTTCCTACAAAAATCTTTTCCTTGCCCGCATCGCTGTTCATTGTGATTGTAGCGAATGGTTCTTTAAGACCCGCTGTTTCAAGGTCGGTTTCAGAAACGGGATAACGGACTGCTGAAATAGCTGAAATTCCGTAAAGGCCGTTGGGAAGGATATATTTTATTGTTTCTGTAAGTTTAAGGTCAACGGGAGAAGTTAAAACAAACGCTTCTTCTTCGTCATAAGCCATTGTTATTGTATAGGGGAAATCGCTTCTTTCAATAATCATCTCTCTTACAATAGGAAGTTTTCCTTCGCTGTCCCTCTCCGGAACTTTTGTAACTATGGGACTCAAAAGGTTTTCCTTTGAAATTCCCATAAAAACAGTAAGGGGTGATTTTGAAACCGCATGGACTGTCTTTTCGCCTTCAAAACAGAAATACACTGCTTCATACTGTGAAAGGGGGATATCATCTCCTAAAAGGAGAGTTTTCTTATCTCCGTTTTTGAAAGTTACTTCGATTTTTGTCTTCGGATTTTTAAGACCGTATTTTGAAAGGTCAGAAGCGTTTTCTTCAATTACCTGCTGTGAAACGAGGCTTGAAGCTCTTTCAACCAGAACCGAAATATAAGCGTTATAAAGTTCTTTTCCTTCAAGACCTTTGACTGAAAGTCCCTTCTGTGTTCTTTCGATTTCGTATGTTCCCTTTTCGTTTTTAACCTTTAAATAGCTTACAGAATCGGGAGCTTTTTCATAAAGAAGTTTTGAAGTTACAACTTCGGTTGTTGTAGTAGCGGGGTCTTTGGTATCATCTTTGGGCTCTGTAAGGAAAAGCGCTATTAAGAGTCCCGAAAGAACAACTATTGCTATAACAACACCTATAAGCATCTTTTTTGTATTTCCGCCCATTATTTATGTCTCCTTCTGATATAGACAACAACACCTGCTACAGCGATAGCCAAAGGAATGATGATTGTTGCGATAGTTGACATAACGCCTGTCTGGGCGTCGGTTGCTTCGAGCATATCGCCCGCAAGGCTCTTGGGAGCGATTACGATTGACTGTTCTTTACCGTTGAGTTTGTTTACAGCACCGAAAATGTATTCAGCGTTATTGAGTGTTGCATAATCGAAGAAGGGTGCCATAAGCATTTCGGGTGATGTTAAAACTAAGATGTGGCTTCCCTTTCTGTCAACAGCGTTCATTGAGTCAAACTTTGAACCTACTGCCATAACGGGCTGTTTCTTTCTTTCAAGAGTTGTGGGGTCAAGAGTTGATGTATCCGCATCGTTGGGGATAACAACGCCTGTATCTGCTGTTGAAAGAAGAACCTGTGTTTCTCTTGTGTCCTTAACATCCCATAAAACATCAACGGGTGAAGGAGTAGGCATAAGAACGGGAAGGTCTTTATTCTGTAAGTTTTCTGAATATCTGTCGTTATATTCAAATGAACGGATAGCGTAAGATGTTCCTGTTGACATAAGGTTTGATGTGTCAAGGTCTAAAAGTCTTCCGGGAGAAACCTTAAGTCCGTAAGCAGCGAGAAGGTTATTGACATTTGTCATTTCGCCCTGCTTATAACAACCGATATAGAATAATGTCTTGCCGTAGTTTCCGTCGTTATAAAGGAAAGCTTCGAGCTTATCAGCCATATCGGGTGAAAGGTCTGTAACGGGAGTGTTCAAGATAACCATTGTTGCATCTTCGGGGATTTTTCCCATAGTAACGTCAACTTCTTCGATTTCGTATCCGTTTGCAATCATCATTTCTGTAAGGTCTGTTATATAGAAATATGATTTTCCGTTAAGGATAGCAGCCTTTATAACCTTATCATCGATAACGTTCATAATAGCAGATGTTATCGCCTGTTCTGTTGTATTAGCAGAGTCCATTGTTCCTGCCGAGTTTATTGTATAGTCGATAAGGTCGCCCTGAGAAAGAGGCTTTACCTTATTTCCACATGATACAACGGCGATGTAGTTTGAAAGGTCGCCTTTATAGAGGTTACTATACTGTGTGAAGATTTCGGGGTTTGTCTGAATATTTGCATATTCTATTGTGATTTTATCTGAATACTGTTTGTATTTGTTTAAAACTTCAACTATGGATTTTCCTTCAAGACCCATATCGTTGAGTGCTCTTTCTTCCATAAAAACAGTAATCTTTATATCCTTTTCGAGTGTTGAGAGATATTCTTTTGTCTGGTCGGTTACTTCATAAACCTGGTCTTTTGTAAGGTCAATCTTGATATCTGCTCTTTCTACAATCTTTGCAACAACAACGTTTAAAAGAATAACCGCAAGGATAAAGAGAACGGTCATTCCCACAGACATAGCGCCGTATTTGAAACGCTGTTCCTTAAAAAAATTCTTATTCATAATAATATTCTTCCTTTCAGGTCTTACCTATTAGCCCCAACGGCGTTTTTCAAGAACTTTCACTGTGAGGAAATTCATAACTGCAGAGAAACTTATGAAGAAAAGTATCGCTGAGATATTTATTATTCCGTATGTGAATTCATAGAATTTTGTAAGGAATGAAAGTGATGAAAGCATCGACGCGATAGTTTTATTGGGGATAAATGATGCGAGCATATCTATCATATAGATAACTATCATACAAGCGAAAGAACCTATCGCTGAAACAATCTGGCTTTCTGTAAGTGATGAAATGAAAAGTCCTACTGAAATAAATGCCATTCCGAGAACTGCCATTCCTACTGTGTAGCAGATAACAAGCTGCCACTGAACAACGCCGTAAACAGAGAGCATAAGTGCATAGATGAAGAATACAAGCATTCCCGCACAGAATACTACTGTTGCCGCCAAAAATTTTCCCATAACAATGCCTGTTAAGCTTACGGGTGCTGTTAAAAGACACTGGTCTGTTTTATGCTTTTTATCTTCGCTGAGAAGACGCATTGTAAGAATGGGGATTATAAACAAGAGAACCGAGAACATATTATCATATATTCCGCCCATGCTTGTTGTTTTGTTATAAATACATACCGCCTGGAAGAAAACTCCCGAGAAAAATGTGAACACTGCGAGATAAACATAAACTATGGGTGATGTAAAATACGCAATGATTTCTCTTCTGAAAATCGCTTTCATTACTTTTTACCTCCCTTTGCAGAAATATCTTCGCCCGCAGTAACTTTAAGGAAGATATCTTCGAGAGTGAGTTCTGCGGATTTGAGTTCTAATATATGACGGTTCTTCTCAGCAACTCTTTCGAAAAGCTGTTTTCTGATATCTGTTTCGCCGTCTGTTTCGATGATATATTCGAAAGCACCCGGCTCTCTTTCGAAATCGCAAGAAACCGATTCAACACCCTGTATGCCTTCGATAAGCTTTATGTTTTCTTCCTTTGTTCCGTCGATACGGACGATAAGACGATGGTCTTCTGAAATTGATTTTGAAATGTTTTCAGCTGTATCGTCTGCTACAACCTGTCCCTTATTGATGATAACGATTTTATCACAGACAGCCTGAATTTCAGAAAGGATATGTGATGAAAGGATAACTGTGTGTCTTTCACCGAGCTTTTTGATAAGGTTTCTGATGTCGATGATCTGCTGAGGGTCAAGACCAACAGTAGGTTCGTCGAGAATGAGTATGGGTGGGTTGCCGATAAGTGCCTGTGCAAGCCCTACTCTCTGCTTATAACCTTTTGAAAGATTCTTTATGATTCTGTTATAAACATCTGTAATCTTAACGAGGTTGCATATCTGTCTGATATGTTCTTCTCTGGGTGATTTGCATTTTTTGAGGTCATAGATAAAATCAAGATATTCCTTAACTGTCATATCAAGATAAAGGGGCGGAATTTCAGGAAGATATCCTATCTGTTCCTTGGCTTTTATGGGGTCTTTCAAAATATCGATACCATTTATCAGAGCCTGTCCGCTTGTTGCTGAAAGATAACCTGTCAGCATATTCATTGTTGTTGATTTTCCCGCGCCGTTGGGTCCTAAGAATCCTAAAATGATTCCGTCTTCAACGGTAAAGGAAATTTCATTAACGGCTTTTTTATCGCCGTAATGTTTACTTAAGTTTTTTACTTCTATCATCTGTCCTGCCTCCTTAGTGCAGAAAATGTTAACTTAAATATTCTATTACCCTTATGTGATAACTGTGTGTTCTGATTAAGACAATTTTTCGATACCCTTTTTGATTCTTGCGATTGTATCTTCTTTGCCTAAAATATAACACATTTCAACAGCACCGCCGGGGGTAAACTGTTTTCCTGAAACAGCTGTTCTTACGGGCCATAAAATATAGCCGTTCTTAACACCTAACTTTTCAACAAGACCGAAGAGTGCTTCGTGGATATTATCAACTGTCCAGTCAGAAATATTCTCTAAAACGGGAAGTGATTCTTTTAAAGCTACAAGTGAAGTTTCTTCGTTTGTCTTCATCTTTTTATGGCAATACATTGCGATATCATATTCGGGAAGGTTATCTATAAAATCAACCTGTTCGGGAATATCTGTGAAGATTTCTGTTCTTGGCTGTAAAACTTCTGAAAGAAGCGCAAAATCGATATCTTCTCTCTTAACAGTCTGCTTGATATAGGGAAGGGCTTTTTCCATAAAGTCTGCCTTATCGAGCTTTCTGATATAAGCACCGTTTATAGCCTTGAGCTTAACGGGGTCAAATATAGCGGGTGATTTTGAAAGACCATCAATTGAGAATTCGTTTATGAGTTCTTCAATAGTAAAGATTTCGTTTTCACCCTTGGGTGCCCAACCGAGAAGAGCGATATAGTTTACAACAGCTTCTGTCATAAAGCCTTTTTCTATAAGGTCGTTGAAAGAAGCGTCGCCGTTTCTCTTTGAGAGCTTTTCTGTTGCGTTCTTCATTATGTGTTCAACATGGATATATTTAGGTGGTGTCCAGCCGAATGCTTCATAAAGAAGATTATATTTGGGTGATGAAGCAAGGTATTCGTTTCCTCTTACAACATGTGTGATTCCCATAAGGTGATCGTCAACTACATTCGCGAAATTGTATGTCGGCATTCCGTCTGTTTTGATAAGAATCTGGTCATCTAAAGTTGAGTTTTCAACTGTTATATCGCCATAGATTTCATCATGGAATGTTGTTGTTCCTTCTGTGGGAACTTTCTGTCTGATAACATAGGGGATACCTGCTTTGAGCTTTTCATCGATTTCTTCTTTCGATAAGTTTCTGCAGTGTCTGTCATACATAGGAGAAATTCTTGAAGCAACCTGAATTTTTCTTACTTCTTCAAGTCTTTCCTTATCGCAGAAGCAGTAATATGCATGTCCGCTTTCAACGAGCTTTTCAGCATATTCCTTAAACATTCCCATTCTTTCAGACTGGATATAAGGACCAACGGGGCCACCTACATCGGGGCCTTCGTCCCAGTTAAGACCGCAGGCTTTAAGTGTGTTATAGATAACATCAACCGCACCCTCAACATATCTTTCCTGGTCGGTATCTTCAATACGAAGAATGAATTTTCCGTCTGATTTTTTTGCAATAAGATAGGTAAAAAGTGCTGTTCTGAGGTTACCTATGTGCATATACCCCGTTGGGCTTGGGGCAAATCGTGTTCTTACTGTTTCATTAGCCATTTCTATTCTTCCTTTCGGTTTGTTTGAATATATTAAGTGCCGTTTGTTTATCGGCATTTATCTGCTTTTTAAGTTCTTCTATTGAACCGAATTTCTTTTCTTCTCTTATAAAATCAATGAGAAAAATTTCTGCCTCTTTTCCATAAACTTCTTTATCAAAATCAAAAATATGCGTTTCTGAAAATCTTTCGTTTTCATCGGTAACAGTTGGCTTTACACCGATGTTGCATACGCCTTTATAGATTTCATCTTCTATCTTTATTTTTACCGCATAAACGCCTTTTTTTATTTCGCAAAGGTCAGAAGGCAGACGCTGATTTATCGTTTTAAATCCCATTTCTCTGCCGAGTTTTCTTCCCTCTTCTATTTTAAGTTTAAAAGAATATTCTCTATCTGAAATTTCATTCAGTTCTTTTATCCTTCCCTCTTTCATAAGGGTTTTCATAAAACTTGATGAAATCTCTTTTTTATTTTGTTTTACTGTCGGAATAATTACTGTTTTTATTCCGAAAGTTTCAGCTTTTTCTTTAAGATATGTGGCTGTTCCTTTTCTGTCTTTTCCGAAGAAAAAATTCTCTCCGCAGAAGAGTTTTTCTGCGTTCATTTTCTTTATTAAAATTTCTTCAATGAATTCATCGGGAGAGAGGTTTTTTATCTCAGAAAAAGAGGGAGAATAAATCTCTTTTACACCCATATCATAAAGGATTTTTTCTTTATCGGAAAAGCTTAAAACCCTTCCGCCGTTTTTGAAAAAATCGAATGTAAAAACTGTCGGGATAAGTGTTTCATCACACGATGAAATCATCTTTTCGATAACTGCTTTATGCCCTTTATGAACACCGTCAAAAAGACCCAAAGCAACAGCGGATTTTTTCATCGTCATATTTCCCCTTTATCTTTCATAAAAGTTCTTTTTTATAATAAGTTCATCGTTTTCATAGTCGGCAATAGCTATCCCCAAAAACTCATTTTCACCGAAAACGGCATATTCACTTTCACCCTTTTTAAACTGCATTTTTTTAAGCGAAAGTCTTATTCCGTTGCGATACATTCTTTCCTGCGCACCCTTGATTTCTATCTTCGGTAAATACGAAAAAACCTTTTCTATCGAAACAAGATTTTCATAGGGGTCAGAAAGTTCTGAAAGTTCATCTAAAGTGATACATTCTTCTAAAGAAAAACCCGATGCCTTTACTCTTTCAAGTGATGTCATGGTAGCTATTGAACCTGCTTTTTCGGCGATATCAGAAATAAGCGTTCTGATATATGTTCCCTTAGAACATTCTATATAAAGCTTTCCCGTTTTCTCTTCTTCATCAAAGCTTTCCAGAGAGAGTTTATAGATAGTAATCTTTCGGGGTTCTCTTTCAACTTCAATGCCTTTTCTTGCGAGTTCGTAAAGTCTTTTACCATTAACGGAAACTGCCGAATACATAGGCGGAATCTGCATAATCTCACCCGTAAAGAGCGGAATGACAGAAAGAATATCATCTTTACCTGTCGATACATTTTCATCCTGCTTTATAACCTTTCCCGTTATATCTTCGGTATCGGTTTTTATGCCGAGCTTAAACTCTGCTATATAAGCCTTATCGTTATCGGGGAGCATATCGCAGGCCTTTGTTGCCGTTCCTATAAAAATAGGTAAAACACCCGTTGCCATAGGGTCGAGTGTACCCGCATGGCCTATCTTTTTTGTCTTTAGTATTCCGCGACATTTGGCGACAACATCGAAAGAGGTAAATCCCATAGGTTTATTTACAGGGATTATTCCGTTTTTCAAAGATATTCACCCGCCGTTTTAATGAGTTTTGCCTTAACTTCTTCGAATGTTCCGAAAACTGTACAACCTGCAGCTTTTGCGTGTCCGCCACCACCCATGGTAGCGCAGATTTTTCCTACATTTATATCGCCCGTTGAACGCATGGAAATCTTGAATTTATCTTCGGCTTTCTGCTTTATGAGAATTCCTATCTGAACCGCTTCAACTTTTGTTGCAAGAGGAGTTATGCCGTCGAAATCATCTGATGTCATAGAAAATCTTTCCTGTATATCCTTTGTAACAGAAATAACCGCAACTCTGTCGTCATAGAGATATTCAATATTCTGTGAAAGATAGCTTTCAAGCTCAATTCTCTGTTTTGTCTTTACATCGAAAAGATGACGGTTTATCCATGCAAAATCTATGCCATAAGCGATAAGAACCGCCGCTATGACATGGGTATCTATACCCGCATTGCTGAATCTGAAACAGCCCGTGTCTGTTGCAATACCTGTATAAAGACATGTTGCTATTCTTGTGTTGAGTTTAAGCTGCATCTGTTCAAAAAGCTTGAATAAAACTTCACAGGCAGCTGCTGCTTCTGGGATAACGAGTGTTCTCTCTGCATATTCCTTGTTGGTTTCGTGGTGGTCGATACAAAGGTCTACTTTTTCCTTGTATTCATTTTCAACATCTTCACCCATAAGTGCGGTATCCGCAACATCAACCGCGATGATGCATTTTTCCTTGAAATCTTCACACTTATGCTCATCGGTTTCTGTTATGAAATGAAATCTCTCGGGAAATTCTTCCTGACAGATAACCTTTGCTCTTTTTCCCATAAGGTGAAGTGCTTCTTTAAGGGCAAAAGCCGAGCCTATTGTATCTCCGTCGGGACTCTGATGTGTAATTATGAGGGCGTCCTCACAGTTTCTGAGAAACTCTGCCGCCTCCTCAAAAAATCTATCCATAAATTTAACCTTTCTTATTTATCTCGTTCATAAGTTCCTGAAGATGAGCGCTGTGTTCAACACCGTCGTCAGCTATGAACTTGAATTCGGGGGCTTTTCTTAAATGGAGTCTGTTTGCGATTTCTTTTCTTATAAGACCTGACGCGTGTTTAAGACCTTCGCAACCTTCCTTTGCCTTTTCAAATCCTTCAAGGCTTGAAATATAAGCCTTGCAGGAAGAAAGGTCGTTTGTAACATTACATCTTACAACTGTAAGAAGTGAGTTTATACGGGGGTCTTTGAGTTCACGAAGAAGTGCTGAAAGTTCTCTTCTTATATCTTCGGCAACTCTGTCGCTTTTAAAGTTAGGCATATATAATACACCTCCGTTTTATATTAATCTTTGTATTCTTCGATAATGAACGCTTCGAAAACGTCGCCTTCCTTGAGGTCTGAGAACTTTTCAAGGCCGATACCACATTCAAATCCCTGTGCTACTTCCTTAACGTCGTCCTTGAATCTTCTTAAGCTGTCAATCTTATCTTCGAAGATAACTATACCATCGCGGACTACTCTTATCTGACAAGCTCTTGTAACCTTGCCTGATGTGATGTATGAACCTGCTATAGTTCCCGCACCTGTAATCTTGAACACGTTTCTTACTTCTGCCTTACCGAGAATTACTTCACGTGTCTTGGGAGCGAGCATACCCTTCATAGCGTCCTGAATTTCTTCGATTGCGTCATAGATGATTCTGTAAAGTCTGATTTCAACATTATCTCTCTGTGCGTTTTCAGCGGCAACGTTATCGGGACGGACATTGAATCCTACGATAATAGCGTTTGATGCACTCGCGAGCATAACGTCGCTTTCAGAAACGGCACCAACACCGCCATGGATTACTCTTACTCTTACTTCGTCGTTAGAGAGTTTTTCAAGCGACTGTTTTACCGCTTCTACAGAACCCTGAACGTCTGCCTTTACAATAAGGGGAAGTTCCTTGATTTCGCCTTCTGCAATATGGCTGAAAAGGTTATCGAGAGTAACTTTCTGATACTGCTTGAACTGTTCTTCCTTGGCTTCGTGGCGGCGGAGTTCAACGAGTTCTCTTGCGAGTCTTTCGTCTTCAACGGCATTGAAGATATCGCCTGCTGAAGGAACTTCTGCAAGACCTGTGATTTCAACGGGAACAGAAGGACCTGCGGCGTTTACTACCTGTCCCTTATCGTTTGTCATAACTCTTACACGACCTACTGATGTTCCTGCGATGATAACATCACCTGTATGGAGTGTTCCGTTCTGAACGAGGAGAGTTGCTATAGGACCTCTTCCCTTATCGAGTCTTGCTTCAACAACAGTACCCTTTGCGAGTCTGTCGGGGTTAGCTTTAAGTTCCTTTACATCGGCAACGAGAATGATGTTTTCTAAAAGTTCCTTAATACCCATACCTGTCTTTGCCGAGATAGGAACGCAGATAATATCTCCGCCCCATTCTTCGATAACAAGGCCGTGTTCTGTAAGTTCCTGCTTTACTCTGTCAGGGTTGGCTTCGGGTTTATCCATTTTATTTATTGCAACGATGATAGAAACATCTGCTGCTTTTGCGTGGTTGATTGCTTCTACTGTCTGTGGCATAATTCCGTCGTCTGCCGCAACAACGATTACCGCGATGTCAGTAACCTGTGCACCACGAGCACGCATAGCTGTGAATGCCGCGTGTCCGGGAGTATCGAGGAATGTAATATCCCTGCCGTCAACAGAAACTCTGTAAGCACCGATATGCTGTGTGATACCGCCTGCTTCGCCCGCTGTAACGTTTGCTTTTCTGATGTTGTCGAGAAGTGATGTTTTACCGTGGTCAACGTGTCCCATAACAACAACAACGGGTGAACGTTCTGAAAGGTTTGTATCGTCGTCTTCTGTATCGTCGATAAGTCTTTCTTCAACTGTTATGATAACTTCCTTTTCAACCTTGGCACCGAGTTCTTCAGCAACGAGTGACGCTGTATCAAAATCGATAACTTCATTGATTGAAGCCATAACGCCGAGACCCATAAGTTTCTTAATAACGTCTGTTGCAGTAACTTTAAGTCTTGATGCGAGTTCTGAAACAACGATTTCATCGGGGATAAGAACCTTAAGCTGCTGCTTTCTTGCTCTTTCGAGTTCGAGTCTGCGGAGCTTTTCTGCTTCTGTTTCCTTTTTAGAGAACTGCTGTTTATTTCTCTGTGCGGATTTCTGTGTAAGCTTCTGCTTTTTCGAGTAGTTATCCTTATGATGATTTGATGACTGTGCATACTGTTCGTATTTTTCGTTGTATTTATCAAGTTCAACATAACTTCCTCTTGTGTCAACAGTTCTTCTGTTGTCATGTGAGTTATCAGATGAGAAGTTTGCGTTGAGCTTTGTTATAACGCCGTGTTCCTTAGCCTTAACGGGAGCTTTCTGCTGTTTCTGAGAAGGCTTCTGTTCGGGCTTTTTCTCTTCCGCTTTCTTTTCGGGAGCGGGTTTTGTTTCAGCGGGCTTTTCCGCTACCTTTTCGGGAGCCTTTTCCGCTACCTTTTCAACCTGCTTTGTTTCTTCCTTCTTTTCTGTGGACTTCTTTGTTGTTTTCTTTTCAGAAGCGGGTTTCTTTTCTTCTTTCTTTTCAGAAGTTTTTTCTGTCTTTTCAGAAGAAGTCTTTTTCTTTGCGGGTTTCTTTTCTTCCTGCTTTGCTTCTTCCTTCTTGGCTTCGGGAACATTTTTGCCTTCAGCCTTCATTTTTCTTTCTTCTTCACCCTTTTTGAAGTAATCATCAAATGTCTTTACTTCATATTTCTTTGAATATGTTTCAAGGATAAGATTGAGTTCCTCTTCATTCAAAGATGCTGTTGCTTTTTTGCCTTTTATTCCAAGGTCTGAAAGAAGATCGATAAGTTCCTGATTAGAAACTTCTATATCTTTTGCAACCTCGTTAAGTTTTGCCTTTACTGTACTCATCGGCACACTCTCCTTTTAAATCGAACTTAGTAGTAATATCTATGTTGACGGTTATGCGAGAATTTCACGGATTTTATCCGCAAAACCCTTATTCGTAATACCGATTATCGCGCAGAATTTTCCGAGATAGAATTCAAATTCCTTTTTTGTGATTTCTGTCTTTATTATTTCAGCTTTTTCCTTAACAGAAAATCTTATCTCTTTTTCGGATTTTTCTGAAATATCTGATGCAAGCAGAACCACAAAAATTTTCCCCTCGAGAGAGCCTTCTTTTACAGGGTCGAAACCTGTTGTTATCCCTCCCGCTTTTCTGCATATTGTAAGGATATTTATAAGTTTATTCTCCATC
>CALGTU010000027.1 GCA_937901465.1 uncultured Clostridia bacterium
GGTCTTATTCTCATTGTTCTTTACCTCGTAAACTTCAAATTCATCATAGTCTCCAACAATTCCCTGTCGATGATAAACTATACCATTTTTCTCATTTTCTTCGAAACAGTTCAGTAAAGTTTCAATACCATATCTTTTCGCAAACAAAATAAATCCATAAGGTTTAATCTTTGCAAGGAGTCCCTTCCTACAATTCTCTTCACACAGGAAACAATTATCAATATTTCTAAATGTAATATTCCTCCGGAATATCATCCTCTTTTATACACAAATCCCTATCTGTTTTCTCCCAAATTTTTCTAACTGTATCCGTCATCTTTACAACATCGCAACAGTACACCAAGGCATCTCCTAACTGATGATATGTAACTGCTCTCGCATATTCAAAGGCCTTTTTGTAATTAGGATAATAATCCGATACGCAGGTATCAGAAGCTGCTGTAAAATGTGTATGAAATGGCGGAGAAGTTATTTCATTTCCATCATAATCCTTAATAGTAATCTGAAATGCATCTGGATTCAGTCTATCTGGAATATCAAGACGCTCATCCACTGCGTGAAGATATGTATTTCTCTCATGTCCTACTCCCACTAAGAGAACCTTGCCTTTTTCCTCATACAGTCTGCTTATGCAACTTCCCATAGGTACAGGACTTGCCGCATTTTCTTCACCCTTTACATAGTCAGCAGCACCCTTACCAAACACTGTAACCGAATGTGTAGGATGCAGGGAACGTACCCCATCACTTCTAAATGCAGCCACCTTAGCCAACGCTCCTATACAAGGCTCTGTGTTTCTCACATCATAATGCGGATGCTCCCTATCTACATTTGCCCAGGTATGCGTAGGCACTATAAACAGTCCATCCGTAAGATACTGACAAAAGCCATCTATTAGGCCATCTGCGCCATTTTCAATCTCTCCTACAGCACGCAGGGAGCAGTGAATTGTAACCTTGTCGTTATGCTTTATGCCACAACCTTCTAGTAATTCGAATATATCGCTCTTGGTAACCATATTTACTCTTCCTCCTTCAAATTCTTGCATGCTTTCAACGCTTCACAAAGCTGAAAGTTTCTGTTTACTACGAATCTTGATTTTTATTTACAAATCTCCATCTCGATACTTTTCCATTCTTCATTACAAATATTATAAGTCAAGCTATTTCCATTTTCGATAAATCCAACCGCTTTATAACAATGATAAGCACTTGGATTATTCTCAAAAACCTCTAATGTCACTTTCGATGCTCCATAAAGTTCAAATGCAAATTTTATACCTAACTGCAGCATTTGTTTCCCATATCCTTTTCCTCTTGCCTTGGGATTTAGAATCACATATCCGAAACTTAATTCACCTTCTACTTCTCCAGGTTGGCGAAGGGTAAAAAAACCTACTATTCCATCTTCATCAAAAGCAACAAACGGGAAATATTTTTCATTATCTATTCTTCCAGAAACTGCCTGTTCCATACGTTCCGCTGAAACAGGAAAACTGCCAAGCCTTCCTTCACTCCATTTATAAAATGTGTTCTCATCTTGAGCCCAAGTTACTATTTTCTGACTATCATTTTTTCGATATGGTCTTAAGTTTAGCATAACTTCACCTCCGTCAAATTCTTATTTATCAGTCAGTCCGATTTCCTACATTATACCATATCCACCCCACAAAAACAATATTCATAAACGCTCTGCTCTTCCCGAGAAGGATTGTTTTTAAAAACTGTAGAATTTTCGGGTTATCGCACCGACTGTGTGAATTATGATGAAAACACAAACACTCCCGATTATAATATAACATCGTTTTCGAGAAAAAACAGGTGAAAATCAAAAAATATCTTATTTTTCACTTTTTTCGTTAAAATAATTATTTTTATTTTAAATATATTCTGTTTACACAATTAAGTCCTTTCGGAATATCAAAGGAATTTCTTGTGCAGAATATATACGAAAGGGTGATTCCTATAAGAATCTCGATTAACGACGACATCAAGGTCGTTCAGTTCTGGTTTACAAGAGAAGAAGGCGAAGCAGAAAACCGCCGACAGATAACAGATGAACTTTTCAAGAAGTTAGCTCCCGATGATAAATACAGAAAGGTAACCTATATCTCGGGGAGTGGTGATCTTTTCTCTTCAACAAACGAACTGATAAGACAAAACTTTCAGAAAAACATTATGAGAAATGAATGATTGCATACCTTCCTCCTTGCAATCAAAAAACCACGCCCAATTTCAAGCGTGGTTTTTTCTTCTTCATCGTCGCCATGTTCAATGCATAAGCCTATCGCGAGGGTTTCAAGCCATTATGCCTATGTTGCATATCGTTATTGTATAATTGGTGTTTAAGTGCGTTAAGAAGAATTTTTCTAATTTGTTACATATTTTTATTCATTATAATGTAACATCTGCGCATCCGATATACTCCAATTTTTCATCAATATAATCAACACCTGTATATTCAAAATTATATAAAAGAACAATACTATTGTAATTTCGAACATTTTTATTCTCAAGCATTTTTCGAAATTGAGGTATAATTTCATAATCTCCTGAAAATCCAGCTAAAAGCGACTCCACATCTGAACATCTTTCCGAAATCCAATCACTTTCTATTGCATCCAGATCATATCTTTTAATTGCATAATTTTCTTGAAAGCTTGAAGGAATATAATTGCCATCATCGTCATACGATACCTTTATGTAATTCTTAAAATTATCAGCATTTTCATAAAATCCCAACCATAAAGATACTTTATTTTCTTTTACCATAACCTTATCTCCATTCTACTTAATTTGTGTAGTTCTTGACACCAAATGCCACTCATGTAACCCTCCTAGGCTTCTTAAACATGCTTCAATAACATCTCGAATTTCGGGTTTTGACCATAAGGCATCCAATTCATCAACAGATAGTGAATTAAAAAATTCATTAAACTCACCATTTTTAACAGTAGGAATATCTTTGGCAGTAAAATTATCAATTGAAATATCTGTTCATTTTATTCTATTTCAAAAAATCATTTGATTTTATTATATATATTTTCATAAGTTCCGTTCTCCTGTTGTCTAATTCGGAATTTCCAACTTGAACATCAAATTTTAAAAAGAATCTATCAGATATTTCATTTTCCAACGATTTTAATTCTTCTTTATCTTTATGTTCTTTCAAAAATGAAATCCATTCTCTTGCTTCACTTTCATTTTGAGCAAGCACATAATCCTTTTCTTCTTTTCTCATTATAACGATAGTTTCAATCAACTGATCAAGTATTTTTATTAATTCTCTATGTTGCTGTTGATTAATAATATCCATAAAAATTCCTCATTTCTATAAATTATTAATATTAATTACCCCATCTTACTTGCTATTCCTTTATCAAGTTCCTGTTGTTCTTTCAGAGTCTTTTCAGCATAATCGTTAACATTCATTAAAACGCTGATATGCTGTTCCAGATTCTGTTAAAACATTTTTGTATTCTGAGAAAAAGCATTGCAAAACTCACCGCTGGAATTAGACACAAAATTATTATTCTGTGTTTTGATTTCTTCAAGTATATCTGTAAGTTTTTCTTTGAGACTCAATACGCTTTTATTAACGCTATTCATAACCTCTTTATTTATCAATATTTCATCTGTCATAATTTAGGCTCCTTTTTAATCATTCCTAATCGCCCTTATATCCCCAGATAACATCCACCTTTTTGTTACCATCCTCAGAATAAATTGTATCCCATTCATCATCCCAGCCCTGAGGTTTGCTTTCAGCTTCGCAGTAAACGGTTATGTTGTCTGTATGATTGAATACCGTTGCTCCCATTTCTGTTACACCTTTCGGAATAACAATGCTTTCAAGCAATTCACATCCATCAAACGCTGATTCTCCTATACTTTCAACTTCATCAGGAATTATAATTTCTTCGAGCGAACAGCAACTATAAAAAGCGTTATCGGGAAGATATTTCATATTATCGGGAAGAATGATTTCTTTCAAATTGTTACAACCCGCAAAAGCATATTCCCCATAGCCTTCAACAGTTTCGGGAACTATAATTTTTTCAACAACAGAATTGCGATATTCCATATAACCGAAAGATTGCGATATATATTTTACATTATCGGGAATTGTCACTTCTTTTGAACTACCCTTATAATTTATCAGCACGCCGTTTCCGACAACAACAAAATCTTCGGGATATTCTCTCCAGAATGATGTTTCAAAAAATGCAAGATTTCCGATTTCTTCAACAGTTTCGGGAATTGAAATCCCTGCAAGATTTTCACAGTACATAAACGCTCCGTCGCCTATACTTTTCACACTTTCAGGAATATCAATTTCAGCAATCGGACACTCTGCAAAAGACGCGTCACCTATAAATTCAATCCCTTCGGGAAGATATACATCAACCAGATTTTCGCAGCCATCAAAAGCCTGAAAACCTATTGTTTTAACAGAAGAAGGGATTTCAACGCTTGTTATATCAGAATTCCAGCCGAATGCCTTTTCGCCGACAGAAACAACAATCTCTCCATCGGGATTTCTGCTCGGAATAACAAGGCGAGAATCGGTATATGTTCCCATTCCTGTAACTATACAGGTTCCGTTGCCGTTGCTCTTATATTCAAGTTGTTTTGTGTTTTCATTTATATCTGAAGTTTCTGATACCGAAACAGTTGTAATCTCTTCCTGTTTTACAGGCACGGATACACAACCAGTAAGCATTGTTATTATAACTAAAGATAAAATAAGTTTTTTCATTTTTTGTTCCTTTTGTCAATTTGTTTTTTGTTATACGCTTTTGTTAACGCTATTCATAGCTTCTGTATTTATCAATATTTCATCTGTCATAATTTAGGCTCCTTTTAAAAATCAATTCTCATAATCTTCTCCCTCGTCGATTTTATGTTCGGGAAGTTCTGACGCAAGAACATCATCTTCGGTCTTTTCAAGTATCTCTTCTGTCGATAATGTGAGCCATTCATCGACTGTCATAGAAAGTGTTTTGATACAAACGGGAACAGGCTCTGTTTTCTCGTAAAATTCTTTGATAACTTTTTCGTATGTTTCTTTTGTTACAAGATTATCTTTTATCGGCTCGTGTTCTATCCTCGAATTTACATATTCTATCGGAGTGTCAAGACCTTCTGCGGCAATATCCCCAACAAAATAAAAGTAGGTCACTTCTTTTTTCACCCTGTCGTCAAAATATGCATTCCCCAATAAATATTCGCCGCCGACATATCTGCCGTTTTCAAACTGCGAATAAAAAAGAAACTGATTATCAGGCTGATAAATGTATATTTCTTCTCCTGAGGCTAATCTGTATTTATTCGCACCGCTTATATGTCCCCATTCCCTCATTTCTTCAACGGTTTTTGTTGCTTCATTATAGTTTTTTATCCATAATTCCGGATATCTGAGCGAGGCTTCATATTTTCCGTCATCATCAAAATCACAGAAAAAGACGCTGACTTCTTCCGTGGGATTTTCAAAATAATTATCTTTAAAATATTCCTTGTAATATTCTATATACTCAGAAAGAAGTTCTTTCTCTGAAAGTTCTTTGGTTTCGGCAGTTGTTGTAATCTCCTCCTGTTTTACATAACTTCTTTTTTCGGCATTGTATATGTAGGATATTCTGTTGTATTCCGCTGTTTCGCGATAGAAATACTCAACGACAATATTTCTCATATCAGTATCCGATTCTTCTATATTTACAAAAATCAGCGGATTATTTCTGATGTTAAGAAGAAAAATTTCATCTTCTAAAGGTATCAGTCCGTCTTCACCATCAACACTGACAGAAAGTCTGATATTCTTATCCTTGCCCTGAATCCACGGTGCTTCGATATATGAAATAATATCATCTTTTCCGTTTTTATTCATATCGCAGTAAAAAACTTCTATCGTTCCCACAGAAGAATTTGTTTCCTTTGCAAAGAGGTAATCTTCATTATAGAGTTTTTCCCCAAGCTCACTGGTCAAATCAAAGCTCTGCATTTTTCCGAGAATATTTTCGGCATAAAACGGAGAATCCGTTTCACAGATATCCCCATTTTCATTATACTTATACCAATCCATATCCACATTATTGACGCCGTTGCTGGCATCGGTTTCAACCGATATATGACGAAGATATTTTTCGTTTCCGAAAAAACTGTAATTTATAATATCCGCTTTTTCAGAATAATTCATATGATTATTTATCTCATATGTAATATAATTTTCATAATTATCATTTTGGTATGATTTTTCAGATTCAAGTTTATCTATATCAAAATAATTACAGAGTTCTTCGAAATCTGTATTTATTTCGTTTCTGCTTACAGGTTCTGATACACAACCTGTAAGCATCGTTATCATAAGCAAAGATAAAAT